>NZ_PIGG01000082.1 GCF_002924445.1 Minwuia thermotolerans | reverse complement strand
TGCATGATCGAGGCGGTTTCGCCGGCCTCCACCGTGAAGGTGAAGCCGATGGTGTAGTTGTCGTTGCCGTTGACCAGACTGACGAGATCGGCCGAGTTGGCGGCGCCGATCCCTTCGAAGTAATGCAGCATGGTCGGGTCGGAGCCGCCATTGCCGTCGGCCGAATCGTCGGAAATGATGAACCGGTCGGTGTTGTCCGTCAGCGCGTCGCCGGAGCTGGTGTCGACCACGAAGGTGCCGCCGTCCGAGCCCAGATTGCCGCTGATCGTCAGGGTCACGGTCTGCTGCACGCCGGAGGTGTTGGTCACCGATTCCAGGAAGCGCGCGAAGCCCTCGTCGTCCGGCACGAAGAGCCGGCGGTTGAAGCTCAGCCCCGCAACGGATGTATCGGCCGTGCCCTCGATGGTGCGCCCGTCGGCGCTGGCGAACAGGGTGCTGCCCGTGTAGGTGGTGCTGGCCCCGCCGAAGACCCCGAAGGTGACGTTCTGGCCGTCGTCATAGGCGTCGTTGGTGCCGTTGATGATCGACAGATCCTGCTGGATATCCCAGAAGAAGCCCTCGCCGTCGGTCAGGTTGACGAAGGTGCCGGCATTGTTCGGCGTCGCGACGCCGGCGCCGCCCGCAATTGCGCCGCCCTGAAGGGCGCTGAAGTCGGCAGTGTCCGTGCCGCCGCCGCCATCCAGCGTGTCCGCGCCCTCGCTGCCGCCGAGCGTGTCGTCGCCCAGACCGCCGGACAGGCTGTTGTCCGCCGAATCGCCGGTGAGGGCGTCGGCCTGGTCGGAGCCGATGACATTCTCGACGCCCGTGATGACGTCCGAGCCGCCGCCGCCGTCCGTAGCCGTGCCGAGACCCAGGTCGACCGTCACGCCCGCGGTTTCGGCCGCGTAGTCGGCCGTGTCCACGCCGTCGCCGCCGTCCAGCGTATCGTCGCCCGCGCCGCCGTTCAGGCTGTCCGCGCCGGCCCCGCCATCGATGACGTCCGCGCCCGAACCGCCGTCCAGCGTATCCGCGCCATCGCCGCCCGAAAGCGTATCGGTTCCGTCGCCGCCGGAGATCGTGTCCGCGCCCGCGCCGCCGGCCAGCAGATTGGCCGCCGCGTCGCCGCCGATGGCGTCGGCGAAGCCCGAACCCGTCACGTTTTCGATGCCGGTCAGGCTGTCGGCGCCGCCGAAGCCGTCGCTGGCCGTTCCCGCCACAAGATCGACGCTGACCGCGCCTGTGTCCTCGGCAAAGTCCGCCGTGTCGATGCCGTTGCCGCCATCGAGCGTGTCGGCACCCGCACCGCCGGCCAGCGTGTCGCTGCCGTCGCCGCCCTGGAGGACGTCGTCGCCGGCCTCGCCCGCGATATCGTCGTCGCCGGCCTCGCCCTGGATGGTGTCGGCACCCGCGCCGCCGTCGGCGAGATCGTTGCCCGCGCCGAGCTGCAGCAGGTTGGCGGCCGCGTCGCCCTGAACCGTGTCGGCGAAGCCGCTGGCGACCAGGTTCTCGACGCCGGTGATGCTGTCATTGCCGACGCTGGCGTCGCCCGAAACCGTGCCCGCGCCGAGATCGGCGGCAATGCCGTTCGTGGCGCTGGCATAGGTCGCCGTGTCCGTCCCGTCGCCGCCGTCCAGCGTATCGTCGCCGGCGCCTGCGCTGGCGCCGGAGAGCGTGTCGTCGCCGGCCTCGCCGGACAGGCTGTCATTGCCGCCATTGCCGACCAGAAGATCGCCGCCCGCGCCGCCCAGCAGGGTGTTGGCATCGTTCGAGCCGGCCAGGCTGTCGTCATTGGCCGATCCGACCACCACTTCGAAATTGGCCAGCGCATCGGCGCCGCCCTCGCCGTCGCTTGCGACGCCGGCCAGCAGGTCGACCGAGACGGCGCCTGTCGAAGCCGAATAGTCGGCGGTATCGATGCCCGCGCCGCCATCCATGGAATCGTCGCCCGCGCCGCCGATCAGCGTGTCATTGCCGCTGGTGACGTCGTTGATGACCGCAGTCGAGGTCTCCAGCGCCGGTCCGCCCAGGAAGAAGCCCGTATTGCCGTTCGCCGTCTCGTCGGCGGTGAACTGCACCGGCAGATCGTGGAACTGGTAATAGAGTTCCAGTCCCGTCTCGTCGCCCACCAGCAGATCGTCATGCGCCCCGGCGATCTCGGCGTCGGTGCGCGCCACGGACCACAGCCGCACCTCGTCCATCGCGCCGGTATAGCTGGTGAAGGTATCGTCCAGGTTGCTTTCGCCCAGGAACAGCGGATCGCTGGTCGAGATGTCGACGCCGTCCAGCGACGAGATGTCGATCGTCTGATCCACCACCCCGTCGACCAGGATCGACATCAGCCCGTCGCGGTCGACGGTGACGGCGAAGTGCTGCGCCGTGCCGGCCAGCGAGAGCGCCGAACCGTCCAGCGTGATCACATTGCCCGCGCCGTCGGCGATCCGGGCGTGGGAGATGAGCCCGCCCTGACCGTCGGCGACGAAGCCGAAGAAGAAGCCCTTCTCGAAGCCGGCCTGATCGGCGCGCATGTCGAGGACGGCCATGTCGGCAGAGATTCCGGGCGTGAGCCAAGCTTCGAAACTGAGGTCGGAGGTGCCGGAGACGCCTTCGAGATTCGGCACGAACACCGCGTCGTCAACGCCGTCGAAGCCGAGCGCCTGGCCGCCATCGGCCGGATCGTCGCCCAGCAGAAGGTCGTTGCCGGCGCCGCCCTCGATCAGGTCGTCGCCCGCACCGCCGACCACGTCGTCATTGCCGTCGCCCGCCCGCAAGGTGTCGTTGCCGCCGCCGCCGGAGAGGAAGTCGGAGCCCGCGCCGCCTTCCGCGCTGTCGTCGCCGAGCTGGCCGAACAGCCCCTCGTTCCCGGCCGTGCCGGTCAGCGTGTCGCCGCCCGCGCCGCCGAACAGCGCGCCTTCGGCCGAACCGGCGTTCGCGGTCAGATCGTCGGCCTGGGCCGAACCCAGCACCGCCTCGATATCGGCAAGGACGTCGGCGCCCTCGCCGCTCGCCGTACCGGCGGTCAGATCGACGGTGACCGCGGAGCCCGCATCGGTGAAGTCCACGACGTCGAGATCGGCGCCGCCGTCCAGCGTGTCGTCGCCCAGGCCGCCGACCAGGGCGTCCTGGCCCGCACCGCCCGCGATCGCATCGTTGCCGGCCCCGCCGTCAACGAGATCGGAATCCGCGCCGCCATCGATGATGTCGTTGCCGTCATTGCCGAACAGGGCGTCCTGATCGGCATTGCCGGCGAGCGTATCGTCGAGGCTGGTGCCGAAGGCGACGTCCTCGGAGCCGCCGCCGATCAGTTCGATCGCCGCATCGGTCTTCAGCGCCGCGTCGATCAGCAGGAAGCTGGTCGCCGCCGCCAGCGCCGAGGCGTCGACGATGACATTGCCGGAATTGCGCAGGGTGTTGTCGCGCAGCTCGACCGTCGTCTCGAGGTCGGAGACCAGGGTGAGGCGTTCGAAATTGCTCGTGTTGGCAAGCTGATCGGCGGTGATGTCGCCGCCGCCCGAAACCCGCAGGTCGTCGGTGTCCGCGCCGCCGTCGAGGGTGTCGTTGCCGTCCAGGCGCGTCGTGTCGATCACGAA
>NZ_PIGG01000081.1 GCF_002924445.1 Minwuia thermotolerans | reverse complement strand
CTCGTTCGAGGCCGTCGAGTTCGCTACCCTCGAATGGGTCGACTGGTTCAACAATCGCCGGCTGCTGGAGCCCATCGGCAACATCCCGCCGGCCGAAGCCGAGGAGCGCTACTACGCCATGCCGGAGCAATCCGCCGTGGCCGCATGACTCAAACGAAACTGCCTCCGGGAAACTCGGCGCGGTTCATTCTGCCTTCTCGCGCTTTTCGTTGAAGACAACGGCTGATCCAACAGCGAGTGTTTCCTCGATATATCCAATATCGGGATATTGCCCGCGCTTAAAAGGGAGAATTGTGCCGTAGATTGGCACCCAAACAGCACGGGAATACAACCTGCGGCGATGGTCTCGAAGCTCGAACCATTCTTGACTCAACGCTTCCACATGAAACCTCTTGCGCGTGCGCAGTTAGAAGCTGCTATTAGTGGGCTCGACCAACCCCACCACAATATGAGCCATTTAGGTTCATCAGTTCAATGCTGGAGCTTTGGCCAAATGTGGTTTCCGCACTGACTTGACTGCGTATCGGAAGCGAACGGCAGCTTTAACGGGCCGCGCCGCTGCATAGCTCACCGGCATCTGAAGGCGGCAAAGGGCCGACAACTGACGTCAAGGCGATTGTGCATGTTTGAAGTTGGCAATCAAAGTCGCCAAGAGTTTGGGTGCATAGGCACCGGTCGCTTGTTCCGCAAAACCTGCGTTTTCCGGAAGCGGGGCGACACGACAGAGTTACCAGCAGATGCCAAGTTCAAGCGTTCCGAAAACGCTTTCCGAAATCGGCATTCGTGGAAGAGGTTCACTCGCCCACCCTCCTCAAGCACGATATTCTCCAGGTCGCTCTGAGCAGCCAGGGTCGGGTGGGCATGCGACAAGTTAATCGACCTTGTGTCGCGCCCGCATCCGCGCCTTGAACGCGCGGAAGTCGAAGGGTTCCGGTCCGCCGCTGGCGAGTCCTTCATCCACCGCCTTCTGGAAGGCTACGAGGGCTTCGTCGCGCCACCGATCGCGGCGGGGATCGTCGCTCGTGCTGCCGAACCGGCGGCTCATCACTCTTTCTCCGCCTTCGCGGCGCTTTCGGCCGAGACGGTGTTGAAGATGCCCTTCGCCATCAGGGAGCGTTCGGCGTCGCGGCGGGCGGCGTAGACCTTGGCGCGGGCCGCGTGCACGGCCTTCGCGTCGGGCGAGGCCTGCACCGCGATCTCGGCCAGGTGACAGGCGAGGCGGTGCCTGCCGGCCTCCGACAGTTCCCGCGCGCGGAAGCTGAGCGCCGCGGCCCCGCCGGCCAGGCGGCAGAGCTCGTCGGCCAGCTCCGATTCCCTCGCCGGTTTCAGATTGGCCGGGTTGCCGTCGTACCAGCCGCCGTAGAGCCGCCAGATGTTGCGGACGACGAACTCCGGCTCGTCATAGACCGGTTTCAGATACGGCTTCTCCAGCAGGTCGGCCGGCGCCGAGACGGTGTGGATGATGTCGTTCAGCCGCGCGCCCTGGTTCATCAGTTCCAGCGTGTCGCGCACCAGTCCCTCCAGCGCGCGGGCCATGCTGTCCAGCACGCCGGCGATGCGCTCCCGCCCGGCGATCGGCAGGCCGTGCGCGGGCAGCAGCAGCTCCGGCTCCATCGCCTGCATCTGGCGCAGCGCATGGGCCCATTCCAGCGGATAGCGCTGCGCCTTCTGCGGGTTGCCCGCATTGGGGAAGGCCCAGATCAGGAAATCGCCGGCGCAGATGGCCTTGTGCTTCGGCAGCCAGGCCCAGAGATGGTCGTCGGTCTCACCCCTGTCGTGGCGCATCTCGACGGTCTCGTCGCCGACCCGGACGGTCAGGCGGTTCTGGAAGGTGGTGTCGGGGCGGACCCATTCGGCGGGGCCGAAGGGCCGGTCCTCCCGCCCCGCGCCGCCCATGCGTCCGCGCGAGAACTGGCGCTGGTTGACGATCCTGTTGTAGCCGCTGGTGAGCTGGTAGCGGTCGATCCGGGCGTCCACGTTCTCGTGGGCGATGAAGCGGGGACGCGGATTGCCGGCATCCGCGGCCTCGTCGACGAAGGCCTTCGCGCCGCCGACATGATCGATATGGCCATGGGTGAAGGCGATGCTGTGAACCGGATCCTTCGTCCACCTGCGCATGTTCTCGATGATCGGACGGGCATGAGCCTCGTGGCTGGTGTCGAACAGCACCAGCCCCTCATCGGTACGGAAGGCGAGCACGTGGCTGAAGGCCTCGATCACGGCGACGCCATCGGCGATCTCCGACAGTTCCCGGCTGCGCCGGTCGAGCGGCGAGGTATCGCCCTCAGGTATCGCGCCCTCGTCGATATAGCGCGCGCTCATGCCCAGCAGATCGGCCATGTCATCCCCCAGTCAGAACAGATGACGACAGCATACGCCAATTGTCATGCCCGCTTCATGAGGGCATCCGGTCAGACCATCGACTTGCGGCGTAGCCGCTCCGGACCCCCGCACCGGGCGGGTTCATCTGGGTTCCCTACAGCAGCGTACCGTCGTCCAGCGCGTGACGGCAGATCTTCTTGGCGACCGTCGGCAGCGCCAGCGAGCCGAAGTCTTCCGGCCGGGCCCAGATAGCGTCCGGCGCGTCCGTCTCGCCTTCCGCCGCCCAGACCGTGACCTCGAAATGGAAGTGGGTGAAGCCGTGGCGGACCACGCCGTTGAGTTCGGTCCATTGGGCCGGCGCCGGCGCGTGGGAGAGCGCCTCCCCCTCTCCCCAGGCCTCCCCCTCCCGCCAGGGCGTCGACGGCGGCATGGCCATGCCGCCCAGCAGGCCCCTGTCGGGGCGGCGCTCGAACAGCACCGCGCCGTCGCCGCGCACCAGCCAGAAGAAGACGGCGCGGCGCGTGGGCCTTGCCTTCTTCGGCGCGCGGCGCGGCAGCTCGGCGGCGATGCCGCGTTCGGCGGCGGCGCAATGGGCGCGGATCGGGCAGCGGCTGCAGGCGGGCGATCTCGGCGTGCAGATGGTCGCGCCCAGGTCCATCAGCGCCTGGGCGAAGTCGCCGGGCCGCCTGTCGGGCGTCAGCGTCGCCGCCAGCCGCCTGAGTTCCTGCTTGACGCCCGGCATCTCGTCCTCGACCGCGAACAGCCGCGCGGTGACCCGCTCGATATTGCCGTCGACGGGGCTCGCCGGCCGGTCGAAGGCGATCGCCGCGATGGCCGCCGCCGTGTACGGACCGATTCCGGGCAGCGCCAGCAGGCCGGCCTCGGTCTCCGGGAAGCGTCCGCCATGTTCGCCCGCCACCGCCTTCGCGCATTTCAGCAGGTTCCGCGCCCGGCTGTAATAGCCGAGCCCCTGCCAGGCGTTCATCACCTCGTCCTGGTCGGCGGCGGCCAGCGCCCCGACGGTCGGCCAGCGTTCGATGAAGGCGCGGAAATAGGGACCGACCGTCGCCACCGTGGTCTGCTGCAGCATGATCTCGCTCAGCCAGACGCGGTAGGGATCGGGCGTCTCGCCCGGCCCCGCGCGCCAGGGCAACACCCGGCGGTGGCGGTCGTAGTGGGCGAGCAGATCGGCTACGATCCGCCCGCGTTGATCGGCGTTCATGGGGCCTCAGGGTGGCGGCGGAAAATTCGGGCGGCAAGAGACGACGCGGCGGCGGATTCCGCAAGGCTTCCGAGGAGGCGCGGGCCATCCTCTCGCCCGTCTTCCGCAAGCGCGGCTTCGCCCAGACCGACATCATCACCCAGTGGCCGCAGATCGTCGGCCCGACCATGGCCGATCAGTGCCGGCCGGAGCGGCTGATGTGGCCGCGCGACGAGGCGAACGCCGACGGCGCGACGCTGCACATGGTCGTCGCCCATGGCTGGGCGACCGAGGTGCAGCACCTGGAGCCGGTGATCGTGGAGCGCGTCAACCGCTTCTTCGGCTGGCGCGCTGTGACGCGGCTGAAGCTCCGCCAGGCCAATATCGAACCCTGGCGGCGGAAGGAGACGCCGAAGCGCCGCCCGCTGACCGAGGCCGAGCGGGCGGAGCTGGAGCAACTCGTCGCGGGCGTCTCCGATCCCCGGCTGAAGGAATCGCTCCGCCAACTGGGGGAGACGATCTTCACGACCGAGTCGCGCTGACGCATCCCACGGCGGATGGAACCATCGGGCGTCCGGAGTCGACTGGCGACAACGATACGCCGCGGGCCACCGGTTTCAGTCCCGCGCGCGTTCCAGGATCGTGACCGAGCAGGCCGCCTCCTCGAAGCCCATGACGCCGCCGCCGTTCTCGGCCAGCGCGATGCGGGCGTCGGGCACCTGCCGCTCGCCGGCCTCGCCGCGCAGCTGGGTCGTGAGTTCGTAGATCATCGACAGGCCCGTCGCGCCCACCGGATGGCCCTTGGAGACGAGGCCGCCGGAGGTGTTCACCGGCACCTTACCGCCCGGCCCGGTCTCGCCGGCCTCGATGAAGCGGCCGCCCTCGCCGATGTCGCAGAAGCCCATCATCTCGACCTGCAGTACTTCGCAGAAGCTGGTGGCGTCGTGGACCTCGGCAACCTGGATGTCGTCGGGCTTCAGGTCGGCCATCGAGTAGGCCTTCTTCGCTGCCGTCATGGACAGCGACGGTTCGTCGAGCTTCTTGTACTTGCCGCCCGACAGCGCGTTGGCGCGGATCTTCACCGCCCGGTCCTTCACCGCCTGCGGCAGGCCCTGGAAATAGTCCTCCGAGACCACGACCGCCGCCGCCGCGCCGTCGCCGATGGGCGAGCACATGGCCCGGGTCAGGGGATAGCTGACGGGCCGGTCCTGCATCACCTGGTCGACCGACATCTCGAACTGGTACTGGGCGTTCGGATTCTTCGCCCCGTAATTGTGGTTCTTGGCGGCGCCGGCGGCGATCTGGCGCTGTGTCGTGCCGTGCTTCTTCATGTGATAGCAGGCCTGCATGGCGTAGGTGTCCATGAAGACCGTACGGTTCGGCCCGGTCTCGAATTCCTTGCCGGCCTCTTCGCCCGCCGCCTTGTAGTATTCCATCCACTCATCGGCATCGAAATTGTCGATGCCGGCGTAGAAGCTGCGCTGGATCTTTTCCGGCTCGTCGGGGATCCAGATCTTCTCCACGCCCAGCGCCAGACTGACGTCGGTCTGGCCGGAGAGAATGTCCTTCCAGGCCCCGTGCAGCGCCATGGACGCGGTGGCGCAGGCGCCTTCCACGTTGATCATCGGCACGCGGGCGGGGAACAGTCCCTCGTTGACCAGCGGCGTGAAGCAGACCTGGCCGCGAATCGAGCCCTGATCGTTGTGCAGCCACATGCCGCAATTGCCGAACCAGCCGAACTCGATGTCGTCGCCGTTCTCCATGCCGGCGTCGGCCAGAGCGCCCAGATAGGCCTCCCGCGTCAGATCCTTGAAGGACTTGTCGGGCCATTTCTGAAAGCGTGTGGAAAAACTACCGATGATGTAGGCGTCGCGCATCTGATCCTCCCCGTCACAGAATAATCACCGGATATACAGCAATTTCCTCGATCCGCCCAATTGTCGCCGCCTTCGCCGCGGACTATGGATAACGTCAGATGTGGTGAACGGCAGACATGGGGGCGCCCAGCCGATGTTCAGCAAGAAGCAGAGTGGCCAGAACGGCAACACCGAAACCGGCGAGGCGAAGGAGGACGCGCCGCGCTTGCCCAAGACGAGCACACCGCGTCCCGCCGAGGACCTGCTCGCCCGGCGGCCGCGGCCCGACATCCCGCGCACGCCGGCCGCACCGGCGGCCGCAAGTGCGGCATCCGAACCCCGCGCGCCGGCGCACAAGGATGAGACGGCGAAGGAAGAGCAGAGCCGGCTGCTGGTCGGCGAGGGGATCAAGCTGAAGGGCGAGATCACGAACTGCGCCGAACTGGTGATCGAGGGGGCCGTCGACGCCCGCGTCGAGGCCAGGCGCTTCCAGGTCAGCAACAACGGCACCTTCTCCGGCGAATGCAATGTCGAGGAGGCCGATATCGCGGGACAGTTCGACGGCACGCTGAACTGCCGCGGCAAGCTGATCGTGCGCAGCACAGGCAAGCTGAAGGGCACGCTGCGCTATGGCGACGTGGAGATCGAGGGCGGCGGCCGCGTCGCCGGCGAGATCCAGGAATTCGGCGCCGAGGAGAGCCGCAAGCCCGTCGAGCAGCCCCAGCTCAAGGCCGCCGGCGAGTAGCCCGGGCACAACAACCGGAGATCTTTCGCGAGCGCGCGTCGTCCCCCGGGGCGGCGCGCGTTCCGCTTTTGCAGCGCAGCCCTGCGCAAGAAACGGGATAACAGCCCTTCCGGCGCTGGCATAAGATCGCGCCATGTTCAGCCGCCTGCCCTTTTTCTACGGCTGGGTCATCGTCGCGGTGGCGTTCGTCACCATGGCGGTGTCCGTCAGCGCCCGGACCTCCTTCTCGCTGCTGCTGCCGCCCATCCTGGACGAGTACGGCTGGGAGCGCGCGGTCGTCGCCGGGGCCTTCTCGACAGGATTCCTGATGTCGGCGCTGTTCAGCCCGATCGCGGGCCGGCTTGTCGACCGGAAGGGACCCCGGCTGGTCATCCAGATGGGCGCCCTGTCGGTCGGCGCCGGCATGATCCTGGCGACGCAGGTCGCCGAACCCTGGCAGCTCTACCTGACCGTCGGCGTGCTGGTTGGCGTCGGTGCGAACCTGATGAGCTACACGGTGCAGTCGATGTACCTGCCGAACTGGTTCCAGCGCCGCCGGGGACTGGCCATCAGCCTGGCCTTCAGCGGCGTCGGAGTCGGCGCGATCCTGGTATTGCCCGCCTTCCAGCAGATCATCGTGGCCGAGGGCTGGCGCGAGGCCTGCTACACGCTCGGCATCCTGACCCTGGTGCTGCTGGTGCCCATCAACCTGCTGGTGCGCAAGCGCCCGCAGGATCTCGGCCTGCAGCCCGACGGGCGCAAGCCCGCGCCCGGCGAGACCGACGACGGCGGCCAGCGCTATCGCATCGTGGATCCCGAATGGGTGGCCGTGGAGTGGACGCTGGGCCGCGCGGTCCGGACGGCGCGGTTCTGGTGGGTCGCGCTCGGATTCTTCACCGCCCTCGTCGCCTGGTACGCGGTACAGGTGCACCAGACAAAGTACCTGCTGGAGATCGGTTTCAACCCCATCGACGCGGCCTGGGCGCTCGGCTTCGTCGCGGTCGTCGCCATTCCCGGTCAGATCGCGCTGGGGGCGCTGTCGGACAGGATCGGCCGCGAAGGCGTCTGGGCGCTCGCCAGCCTTGGTTTCGCCATCACCTACGCGGCCCTGCTGGCGCTGAAAGTGTGGCCGACCGAGCTGCTGCTCTACGTCATGGTCTTCGGCCAGGGCTTTCTGGGTTACGCCTATACGTCCGTACTGGGACCGATCATGGCCGAGATCTTCGAGGGGCCGCATTTCGGCACGATCTTCGGGGCGATGAACGTGGCCGCCATCGGCGGCGGCGCAGCGGGCCCCTTCATCGCCGGCGTGATCTTCGACGCCACCGGCAGCTACGATCCGGCCTGGATATTCGCGCTGGTCTGCTGCTTCGTCAGCGCCTTCGCCATCTGGCGCGCCGCCCCGCGCAAGGTCCGCTCGGTCGTTACCGCCCCTTGAAGTCGGGCTTGCGCTTCTCGACGAAGGCGCGCGTGCCCTCGCGGCGGTCCTCGCTGTCGAAACAGCGGCCATAGGCGTCCAGTTCGACCTCGCGCGCGGTGGCGAAGTCCATCTCCAGCGACGCGTTGAGCACGGTCTTGAGCTCGCGCATGGCGACGGGACTGTAGTTCGCGAGGGTCTCGACGACCTCGGCGGTTTCCTTTTCCAGATCATCCGGTTCGGCGATCCGGTTGACCAGGCCGAGCTGAAAGGCGCGCTCGGCGGAGAAGCGGTCGCCCAGCAGGCAGATCGCCCGCGCTGTCGCCGGCCCGATCAGCCGGTCGATCAGCACCGTGCCGCCGGTGCCGGGAAAGATGCCCAGCTTGATCTCCGGGTAGCCGAAGCTGGCCGCCGTGGAGGCGACGCGGATGTCGCAGGCCATGGCGATCAGCATGCCGCCGCCCAGGGCGTAGCCCTGGATCGAGGCCACCAGCGGCTGCGGCATGCGGCGCATCTGGTCGTAGAGCCGCATGCCCGTCCAGCTTCGCGTCTCGGCCTCGCGGCGGGACATGTCGACCATTTCCTTGATGTCGGCGCCGGCCACGAAAGCCTTGTTCCCGGCGCCCTTCAGCACGATGACGCGGATCGCCGGATCGACCGCGATCTCCGCCAGCAGTTCGCTCATCTCCCGGAAGACGGTCGAGTTCAGCGCGTTGAGCTGGTCGGGACGGTTGATGGTGATCGTACCGACGCGGCCCGCCGGCTCGTAGAGCAGAGTCTCCCAGGCCATGGCGATCAGGCGGCGGCTGCGACGTCGCGGGTCGGGCGGTGGCCGATGATCGAGACCCGTTCGCCATAGCGGCTGTAGGGCCAGTAGTCCCATGACGCCTGGTGCTGCAGACAGCGGTTGTCCCAGAACATCAGCGTGTTGGGCCGGTAGCTCATGCGCACCTGCAGATCGAGGCGCTTCTCCACGTGGCGGTAGAGCATCTCCAGGATGTGCTGGCTCTCGTAGCGGCTCAGCCCCTTGATGTGAGAGGTGAAGCCCGGATTGACGTAGAGCACTTCGCGTCCCGTATCGGGATGGCGCACCACGACGGGGTGCTCGTTGCGCGGATAGCCGCCCTCCGGCGGAACGGTGTTGTAGGCGCCAACATACGGGATGGCCCCGTCATGCACCGCGGTCAGCGGGCGCAGGAATTCCTTCATGGGCTCCGAGAGGGTGTCGAAGGCGCGGTACATGTTGGCGAAACAGGTATCGCCGCCACAGCCGACATCCGGCACCTGCTTGATCAGCAGCATGGAGCCCATGGGCGGGCGCTCGTCACAGGTCACGTCGGCGTGCCAGTCGCCGCCGGCGGTGTACCTGGAGTTCTGGGTGGTCTTGATTTCCAGGATGGCGGGATCGCTGTCGCCGTCCGTATCTCCCTGCATCAGGGGATGATCGCTCTTCTTCTTGCCTTCGGCGAAGGGATTGTCCTTGTGCGCCGTCTTCATCCGGTCGTGTTTCAGCGGATGGACGTGCAGTTCGCCGAAATGCGACGCGAACGCCTTGTGGGCGTCCCGGCCGATATTCTGATCGTGGAAGGCGAGCACATGGTGGGTCACGAATGCCCGCCGGATCTCCTCGAGTTGCTTCGGCTCCAGCGGTTTCGAGAGATCGACGCCGTGGACCTCGGCCCCCACCACCGGCGTGACCGGCCGGACGTCGATGGTGTCATAGCCCTCGGTCTTCCAGTGATCCTGATAGGTGACGGTCGGCCTCTGCAGCGTCATTTCGGCATCCTCCCGATTAATTTGATTGCATTATTCATACAACATTCGCCGCCGCGAATCAGCAGCAAAAGCCATGCGTATATCGTGGTGGCTGAGCCGCACTTGTCGGCCTTGTCGACGACGTCACAGGACACCGTCGAGCGTCCAATCTGATCGGCAAGTACAAACGCGCATTACTGGCTGCATCACCATTCGCCTTGCGCCGACCAGTCCTGACAGTCAGGGTTTTGCGCCAGAACCAATCGTTGAAGGCAACTGGACGAAGTAGCCACCGTCGTCTTTCGGCATACCTGTGAGCTTCTCGTCCAGGAACCGCGCCATATTGGCCAAGGCGCTCTCGCTCTGGGCGTCGAGGACGGCGCTGGCGCGGACCGAGCCGCGCTCCACAGCACCTAGCAGCTCAGCACCTGACGTCACCTGCACGCTATTTTTCCATCTGGTGGCGCGGACGTCGGCGAGATCAATCTCAACCAATGCAGACTGCATTCGGTCGACTGTTCCGAACTGGAAAAAGTCCGGGCCGTGCGGCAGGTCCGGGCTACCATCTCCGTGCGCCTGCACCGCTTTGAAAATCAGGTTCAGAGCTGCGTCTGGCAACGAGCCATCCCAGACGCTAACGGCCACGCGACCACCGGGCCGGACGACGCGCACCATCTCTCGCAGGGCGCGTTCCGGATCCGGCAGGTGCATCAGGCCATAGCCGCAGACGACTGCGTCGAAGCTGGTGTCCGGAAAGTCGAGCGACTGCGCGTCTCCAGCCCGGAGATCGGCCGCCGGCACCAGTCGTCGTGCTCGTGCCAGCGCCGCTTCCGAGTAGTCGACGCCAACGGGCCGCGCACCGCGCTCGATCGCACCGGCACTGAGCATGCCCGGCCCGCAACAGAGGTCGAGGACACTGCTGCCCTCCCCGACTTCTGCGGCATCGAGCATCGGTCCGACGGTCTGACGCGAGATCGCTCCGAACTCCTCGTCATAGCCGTCCAGAGACCGTTCCCAGCCCTCGCGTTCAAAGGATGCAAAGGCTTCCGGTTCATTTGACTTCTCGATAGGCATCGCAATGCTCCGCCCAGACTTTCAATACTTCCCAGCACCGCCTCCCGAAGATGGAGGACGGCTGCTAGCTCTTCGCGTCAGCCATCGTGAAGACGGCATCCCAGCGGGCGATCCGCTCGCCCCGCAATATCCAGAACTCCAGTCCGCGCCCCGTTTTTCGCTTGCCGCTATCCGCGTCGACCCAATCGTTCTCCCATTGGACACCAAGCACATTTCCGTTGATCGTGCGGAGTTCCTTGCGGCAGAAGAAATTCTTCATCTTCGCCGACATCATGGCGTCGACGAACGGGCGAAATTTCTCCTTACCGCGCATCTCCGGAAAAGTGCCGTAGCGAACGATGCAGTCGTCGGTGAACCCCTCAAGAAAACGCTCAGCATCGAGCGATGTGGAAACCTCAGCAAAGAACTGCACTAATTCCCGCGCCTTCTCGATACTGATTTCTTCCGGACCGGATGCCAAAACCTGATCTTCCGTGGCTTCTACGAGGCGCTCCTGAAGCATGGTCATTCCTCCCTGCCTAGCAGTTTCCCCTGAGGAAAGACTCTCAAATCAGGAAATGGCACGCAACCCATGGAGACATGCCAATCAACCCGCGGAGCACGCAAGCGCAGCAAACACTTTAGCGGCACGACGTTTCCCGTTGTGTGCTCCACGCGCAGTGCGGTTCGGTCTCTACAAGAGCTCATTCCCAACGCCGCGGTCCGCCGGCGCCTGGCCGCTGTCGAATGTGCGCCGCTGCATACGCACGTCGCGGCCTTAGAATGTTACACTTGTCGCATGACCGGACGCCATCACGCCTCCTTCCACTGCCATCCCGACCAGGTCCGCCCCGCCGCGCAATGGGTGGAAGAGACGTCTGCCGAACTGGGACTGCGCGACGGCGACCGGAAGCGCCTGGCGCTCGTTCTGGAGGAACTGTTCGCCAACACGCTGGAACACGGCAGGTCGCGCGATGGCGAGGCCATCGAAGTCCGACTCGACCGCGAGGACGACAATGTCCGGATGGACTACCGCGACCCCGGCGCGGCCTTCAATCCGCTGGAGATCGATGTCTCCGGGCCGCCGGACCTGGAAAACTGGCCCGTCGGCGGCATGGGCCTGCGTCTGATCCAGCGGCTGGCCACCCGCACCGCATACAGCTTCGAGAACGGGGTCAACGTGATCAGCCTGTGGCTGCGTTCCTCCTGACCGGAGCGGAATATCCCCTGAGCGGCACCGCGCCGTCGCGCCCAGCGCAGCCTCCGGATCGCCGGCAGGGCATTTGACTGCAATCCGGCCGAATGAAAGCGCCGGGCGCAAGCGGGGGAGCGGCGATGAAATCTCATGCGCGGGCCGTGGTCATCGGCGGGGGCGTCGTCGGCGTCTCCACCCTCTATCACCTGGCGAAGAAGGGCTGGTCGGACGTGGTGCTGCTGGAGCGCAACGAGCTGACCTCCGGCTCGACCTGGCACGCCGCCGGGCTGCTGCCGCTGTTCAACATGTCCTACTCGGTCGGCCAGATTCACAAGTATTCGGTCAAGCTCTACGGCGAGCTGGAGGCCGAGACCGGCCAGGACGTCGGCCTGCGGCGCGTCGGCAATGTACGGCTGGCCCAGACCCGCGAGCGCTGGGACGAGTACATGCAGTATGCCGGCGTCGCCGAGACCATCGGCGTGCATGTCGAACAGATGACGCCGGAAGACGTGAAGCAGATCTGGCCCCTGTGCCACACCGACGACCTCGTCGGCGCCATCCGCCACCCCGATGACGGCTATGTCCAGCCCGCCGACCTGACACAGGCGCTGGCGACCGGCGCGCGCCGGCTCGGCGCCACGATCCACCGCCAGACCCGCGTCACCGCCATCGAGCGCACCGCCGCCGGCGAATGGAAGGTGACGACCGACAAGGGCGAGATCGCCTGCGAGCACCTGATCACCGCGACCGGCAATTTCGTGCAGCAGACCGCGCGCATGCTGGGCCTGAGAATCCCCGTGATTCCGGTCGAGCACCAGTACATCGTCACCGACGCCCACCCCGACATCCTGAAGCGCCGGGAGCAGGGCCTGCCGGAAATGGGCGTACTGCGCGATTCGGACGCCTCCTGGTACATGCGCGAGGAGCGCGGCGGCCTGTTGCTGGGTCCTTATGAGGTCGGCGCGCCGGCCTGCTATGTGAACGGTCCCGCCGACGACGCCGAATTCGAACTGTTCCAGGAGGATCTGGACCGTCTGGTGCCGCATATCGAAAGCGCCATCCACCGCGTGCCGGCCTTCGGCGAGGTCGGCGTCAAGCAGGTCTACAACGGCGCCATCTGCTACACGCCCGACGGCAGCCCGATCATCGGCCCTGCCTGGGACCTGCCCAATCTCTGGTTCAACGAGGGCCACAGCTTCGGCATCACCGCCGCCGGCGGGGCGGGCTGGCAGCTCGCCGAGTGGATCGTCGAAGGCGAGCCGACGATCGACATGCTGGGCGTCGATCCCCGGCGCTTCGGCGACTACGCCACCCGTTCCTACCTGGTGAAGAAGAACGAGGAGGCCTACGCGAACGTCTTCACCATCCACTACCCGGACGAGGAGCGCGAAGCGGGACGGCCGCTGCGGACCGCGCCCTGCTACGATCGGCTGAAGAACCTGGGCGCCGTGTTCGGCCAGAAGTTCGGCTGGGAGCGCGCCAACTGGTTCGCGCCCGAAGGCGTGGAGCCGAAGGACGACTGGTCGTTCCGCCGCTCCGCCTGGTTCGAGCACGCCAGGAACGAGGCGCTGAACGTCGCGGACAATGTCGGCCTTCTCGACATGTCGGCCTTCGCCAAGTGCCGCGTCTCCGGCCCCGGCGCGCTGGACTTCCTGCGCTGGATGCTGGCCAACCGCATCCCCTCGAAAGGACGCATCGGCCTCTGCCACAGCCTGACGGCGCGGGGCGGCGTGCATTCCGAATTCACCGTCATCCGGGAGGCGAAGGACAGCTTCTACCTGGTCTCGGCCGGCGCCTATCAGCGTCTCGACCATGACTGGCTGCGCAAGCACATGCCGGCTGACGGCTCGGTGCAGTTCCAGGACCTGACCAATGCCATGGGCGTGCTGGTTGTCGCCGGTCCGAAGGCCCGCGACCTGTTGCAACGGGTTTCCGACGCCGATTTCTCCAACGCGGCCTTTCCCTGGCTGACGGCGCAGTGGATCGACGTCGGCCTGGCGCCGGCCTTCGCCGCTCGCGTGAATTTCGTCGGCGAGCTGGGCTGGGAACTGCACCACCCGATCGAATACCAGAACCATATCTTCGACGCGCTCTGGGCCGCCGGGCAGGACCTCGGGCTGAAGCCCTTCGGCATCCGCGCCATGGACATGCTCCGCATCGAGAAGTCCTACCGCATGGTGGGGACGGAAATGTCGATCGAGTATGCCGCCTACGAGAGCGGGCTGGAACGCTTCGTGCATCCGAACAAGGGTGACTTCCTGGGCCGCGACGCCCTGGTGGCGTGGCAGCAGCGGGGCTTCGCCAACGCCTTCGTCACGCTGGAAGTGCACGACGTCGACGGCGCCGACGCGCTGGGCAACAACCCCATCTACCGGGACGGCCGGCTGGCCGGCCGCGCCACCTCGGGCAATTTCGGGCCGCGCACGGGCAAGTCGCTGGCGCTCGCCATGATCTCGCCCGATCTGGCGGTGGAAGGCGCGGAACTGGAAATGAAGATCCTCGACCGCATGCACCGCGTCACGGTGGTGGGCGAGAGCCCCTGGGACCCCGAGAACGAACGCCTCAGGGCGTGATCAGCCTTCCGGGCCGCGTCCCTTCACCAGATCGATGCGGAAGCCGATCGACCGGCCTTCGGAGTCACGCCCCTCCCATTCCCAGATATCGCCGCCGGTTCGTCCGTAGTCGCCGCGCACTGTCAGCCCGCCAGGGCAGCGCAGAGTGAATCTGCCGTCCCGGCTGCCGGTCGGATCCAGGGCAACCGGACAAGTCGTCGAGCCGATGCCGGCGATCGAAAGCTCGCCCTCGACGCCGACGAGGCGCGCGCGCCCGTCCGGGTCCGCCTCCCATTCCAGGGTCACAGGCCAGACGCCGTTGTAGGGCAGGTTCTGGGTGCTGGACGAATGCCGCAGATATACCGGACCATCCCAGATGATCCGGTCCGCGATCGAATAGACGGCGCAATTGTAGCGTCCGTCCTGGTTGCAGTTCTTGACCGCCTCCAGGGCATAGAAATCGCCCGCATTGATGCAGGCGCCGATCTCGGAGGTACTGCAATAGACCCCTCCTACACCCCTCGAACGCTCATCGATGGCAACGTAGAAATTGTTCCGGATTCCGTTGCGACCGTACCGGTTCTCCTGGATCCATGCCTCGGCTTGGGAAGATATCACCAGGGATCCCGAGCCGTAGAGACTCCCGCTCGTCCCGGCTCCCGTCTGGCACCCGGCCAAGCCGAATCCCGCGGCGGCAATGAAAATCATGAAAAATCGAATGCACACGGCACGCCCTCCTGCCCGCTTCAACCCCTGTTCCTTCATAGCCTCCGACCTGACGCGCGACAATTGCGCGGGCGTCGAATCCTGCAACCGATCCAGTAGGGGTGAAGTTTTTTCGGGAACCCCGGAGGGGTCTGCGGCGTCTCATTCACGGATGGCGGCGAAACGCCGTTCCAACAAGAAAGTCAGTGTGGAGTATTTCGACATGATTCCGACGATGAAGAAGCTGGCGGCCGCCGGCGTGGCGGCAGTGGCCCTGACCAGCGTCGCGGCGCTGGGCACCGCCCAGGCCCAGTCGCAGAACGATGCAGCGAACAAGAACGCCCCGGCGCAGGGCCAGGAACGGACGGAGGCGCGGGGCGACCGGGCCGCGAATTCCGAATGCGTCGCCAGCATCCACGACATGCAGGCGAACTACCGCGACAGCAACGTCCGCTACGATCCGGAACTGCGCGCCGATGTCCGCACCCTGCGCGAAGCGGCCTACACCCTGGCCTACAACGGCGACGAGGACGGCTGCCGCTGGATGCTGCAGAAGATCGAGGAAGTCCGCACCAATGCGCGGAAGAACGGCGCGGACACCGCCGAACTGCAGGAACGCCGCATGGAGCGCCTGGACGAGGCCGAGAGCCTGACCGGAATGAAGGGTGCGGTGCGTGCGGAAATGCTGATGGGCGCTGATGTGGTCAACATGCAGGACGAGGATCTCGGCGCCGTCGAGGACGTCATCCTGAACAGCGAGGGCAATCCTTCCTACGTGCTGATCAGCCATGGCGGCCTGTTCGGCATCGGCGACAACCTCACCCCGGTCTCGATGGAGCAGCTGAAGAAGATCCAGGGCGAGGACACGCTGGTGCTGGACATCGCCGAGGAACGCTTCGAGGCGGCGCCCGAATATGACGAGGAGGCGGCACGGACCACCGGTCTCGACGCCTGGTCGCAGGACATTGAGAACTGGTGGGACGAGAACACCGGCTGAACAGCGACAGGGAACCAGGCGAAGGCCGCGGGGTTGCGCCCCGCGGCTGTCCGATGCGGGGTCGCCCTCGGTGATGCCGGAACGAAGAGGAGTAGCGTGATGAATTCGGAACAGCTCAAGGGTAACTGGAACCAGCTCAAGGGCGAGGCGCGCCGGCAGTTCGGCGAACTCACCGACGACGATATCGAGAAGATCGCAGGCGACCGCGACAAGATGGTGGGGATCGTCCAGGAGCGGTACGGGATCGAGAAGGAAGAGGCTGAGCGCCGGGTCGACAACTGGCGGGCCTGAAGGCCTCCGGGCTATTCGGCCAGGCGGGCGCGGGCCCGCGACAGGCGGGACTTGATGGTCCCCGGCGCCACCCGCTCCCGCCGCGCCAGCTCGGCATGGCTCATGCCGCAGAAGCCGGCGAAATAGATCGCCCGGCGCTCCCGGCAGGGCAATGTCCGCACACGCAGCCAGAGCCGCCCGACCGCCGAATAGGCCGGCTGCGATGGTCTCACGACGATCAGATCGCGGCAGTCGTCCACATTCTCGTGGACCCCGCGCCGGCCGTCCCGGCGCACCCGGGAACGATGCAGATTGGCCATGATGGCGGCGACCCAGGATCGCACGCTGCCGTCGCCGCGGAAGCGGCCGCGCTTGCGCAGCGCCTGCTCCACCCCGTCCTGCACCAGATCCTCGGCCCGGTCGCCGGACGAAGCCAGACGCCGGCCGACGCGATACAGGTAGGGAAGGGCCGCGACCAGCTCGGCCTGGAAGTCGTCATGGATGTCCTGCGCCACGCCTTGCTCCTGCTACGCTACGGGCGCGCGGCCCGAAGCGGAAGCGGCGCGCGCCTGAGGTTGTTGTTCCGGCGTCTCCGCGCCGTTTCCGCCTTGCTCGGGCGATATCATTTCAGGTGAGCGGCCGCCGCCGGCCGTTCAATGTCCTGCGACATCACTGCCTTTGCCCGCGGGTCGGCTCGCGCCTTCCCCCGCCCGGTCCTTCGTCCTAATGTGCGGACGGATTCACGCGGTCTGGGGAGGACGCGGCATGGGCGTCTACACGCACGAACACCACGAGATCATCCGCTCGGCGAAGAAGCTGATCGAGGACGAGATCAACCCCCATGTCGACGACTGGGAGGCGGCCGGCGCCTTTCCGGCGCACGAGGTCTTCCCGAAGTTCGGCAAGCTCGGTTTTCTGGGCATCCACAAGCCGGAGGCCTATGGCGGCCTCGGTCTCGACTATTCCTACAATCTCGCCTTCGCCGAGGCGCTGGGCCATATCGACTGCGGCGGCGTGCCCATGGCCATCGGCGTGCAGACGGACATGGCGACGCCCGCCCTGGCGAAGCACGGCTCCGACGAATTGCGCGCCGAGTTCCTCGCGCCGGCGATCTCCGGCGAGATGGTGAGCTGCATCGGCGTCTCCGAGCCCGGCGCCGGCTCAGACGTGGCCTCGCTCAAGAGCTACGCCCGCAAGGACGGCGGCGACTACGTCATCAGCGGCCAGAAGATGTGGATCACCAATTCCTGGCAGGCCGACTACATGACCATGCTGGTCAACACCGATCCGGACGGCCAGGTCCACCGCAACAAGTCGCTGATCGTGGTGCCGATGGATTCAAAGGGCATCGAGAAGGCGAAGAAGCTCGACAAGATGGGCATGCGCTCCTCGGACACCGGGCTGATCTTCTTCGACGAGGTCCGCGTGCCACAGCGGCACCGCATCGGCGAGGAAGGCATGGGCTTCACCTACCAGATGGAGCAGTTCCAGGAGGAGCGGATGTGGGCCGTGGCCTCCGGGCTGGCAGGTCTGGAGAAGTCGATCCAGGAGACCATCGAGTACACCAGCCAGCGCCAGATCTTCGGCAAGCCGCTGATCAACAACCAGGTGATCCACTTCCGCCTGGCCGAGATGCAGACCGAGGTCGAGATGCTGCGTTCGCTGATGTACCGCTGCATCGAGGAGTACACCGCAGGCAACGACGTCACCAAGCTCGCCTCCATGGCCAAGCTGAAGGTCGGGCGGCTGAAGCGGGAGGTCTATGACGGCTGCCTGCAGTATTTCGGCGGTATGGGCTTCATGAACGAAACGCCGATCAGCCGCCGCTACCGCGACGGCCGCCTCGCCTCCATCGGCGGCGGCGCCGACGAGGTGATGCTGTCGATCATCTGCAAGTACATGGGCACCCTGCCCGGCCGGAACCAGAAGACCGGCGGCTGACCGGAACGGGGGAAACATGACCATCCACACCCTGTTGATCGCCAACCGCGGCGAGATCGCCTGCCGCGTCATCCGTACCGCGCGCCGTCTGGGCATCCGCACCGTCGCCGTGCATTCGGCCGCGGACGCCGGCGCGCCGCACGTCCACATGGCGCACACGGCAATCGAGATCGGCCCCGCCGCGGTCGCCGAAAGCTATCTTTCGATCGAGCGCATCATGGACGCCGCGAGGAAGACGGGCGCCGACGCCATCCATCCCGGCTACGGCTTCCTGTCGGAGAACGCGAAGTTCGCCCGGGCCTGCGAAGACGCCGGGATTACCTTCGTCGGCCCGCCGATCGCGGCCATCGACCTGATGGGCGACAAGGCGCGGTCCAAGCTGCGCATGATCGAGGCCGGGGTGCCGACGGTGCCCGGCTACCAGGACGAGGACCAGTCGGACGCGAAGCTGCTGGCCGAGGCGAGCCGTATCGGCTTTCCGCTGATGGTCAAGGCCAGCGCCGGCGGCGGCGGCCGCGGCATGCGCCTGGTCGACGATCCGGCAAAGCTGGAACGGGCGCTGAAGGCGGCGCGATCGGAGGCGAAGAACGCCTTCGGCGACGACCGGCTGATCCTGGAAAAGGCCGTGGTCGAGCCGCGCCATGTGGAGATCCAGGTCTTCGCCGACCGGTCCGGCAATGTCGTCCATCTGGGCGAGCGCGACTGTTCGGTCCAGCGCCGCCACCAGAAGGTGGTCGAGGAGGCCCCCTCCCCGGCCGTCACGCCGGAAATCCGCAGCGCGATGGGAGAGGCCGCGGTGCAGGCGGCGCAGTCCATCGGCTATCTGGGCGCGGGAACGGTCGAGTTCCTGCTGGACCGCAACGGCGACTTCTACTTCCTGGAAATGAACACCCGCCTGCAGGTGGAGCATCCGGTGACCGAGATGGTGACCGGCTACGACCTGGTGGAATGGCAGATCCGCGTCGCCGAGGGCGAGAACCTGCCCGCCCGGCAGGCGGATATCCGCCTGGACGGGCACGCCATCGAGGTCCGGCTCTACGCCGAGAGTCCGGCGAAGAACTTCCTGCCGCGCACCGGCCGTGCGCATCTGTGGCGCATACCGGAAGGCGCCGGCATCCGCGTCGATGCAGGCCTTTCGGAAGGCCAGGAGATCACGCCCTTCTACGATCCGATGATCGCCAAGGTCATCGCTCACGGGCCGACCCGCGACGCGGCCCGGCTGCGGCTGGCGAATGCGCTGCGCGACACGAAGCTGCTGGGCGTCGAGACCAACCGGCGCTTCCTGATCGAGACGCTGGAAGACGAGGTCTTCGCCGCCGGCGAGGCGACCACGGCTTTCATCGAGCAGCGTTTTCCGAAATCCCGGCTGAAGCCGGCGACGATCGGGGCTGAAGACATCGCCCTGGCCGCTGTCCTGCTGTTCCGGCGCACGCGGACGGACGCCCCGGCGGCGTTTCACGGCTGGCGCAGTTCCGGCCAGACGCCGCGCAGCCCGATGGTGATCCGCATCGGCGAGGACGAGCACGAAGTCACCGTGATCTGGCATGGCGGTGACGATTACGACGTCGCCACGGGCGGCGGGACAGTGACCGTTGCCGGGACTTGCGTGGGCAATGCCGAAATCGCCTGGCGCACGGAAGCGGGCACGAAACGCGCCGCATTCTGCTTCGACGGAGAGAGCCTGCTGCTGCAGACGGAAATGGCGGACATCGCGGCGGAGGAGACGACCTATCTCGACCGCGCCGCCGAGGCGGCGGGCGGCGACGGCGCCGTGGTCGCGCCCATGAACGGCCGCGTCCTGCGCCTGGCGGTGAAGGCCGGCGACAAGGTGACCCGCGGCCAGATCGTCGCCGTGCTGGAAGCCATGAAGATGGAGCACGAGATCACCGCGCCCGTCGCCGGTGAGGTCTCGGAGACCGCCGCCGCGGAAGGTCAGCAGGTCGCCACCAACGCGCTGCTGGTCCGCATCGAGGCGGGAAACTGAGGCGGACCGCGATGAAGGTGGCGCCGCCATTCCGGGACGCGGCCGTCCAGGCTGTCTTCGACTCCTATGCCGAGCCGGCGCGGGAAGGATTGCTGGCATTGCGCGGACTGATCTTCGAGACCGCAGCGGCGACGCCGGGCGTGGGCGCGGTGGAAGAGACCTTGAAATGGGGCCAGCCAGCCTATCTGACGCCGGAGACGAAGTCGGGCTCCACGCTCCGGCTCGCCCCGGACAAACAGGGCGGGTTCGCGATCTACGCCCACTGCCAGACCACGATCATCCCGGATTTCCGCGATCTCTTTCCCGAAGGCTTCGACTACGAGGGGAACCGCGCCATCCACTTCCGCGACGCGGATTCGCTGCCGCTGGAACGGCTGCGCCTTCTGATCTCCAGCGCCCTGACCTGGCGCCTGAGAAAGCGGAAACCGGCAGCCCGTCCTCAGCGGTGACGGCGGTCGTACTCCGCGACGCGGGCACGAAGTTCGGCCCGGACCAGCTCCGGCACCGGCTCCAGTATCTCGCCGGGCCGGTCATGACGCGGCATCGAGGCCATCAGCGCGCGGGTAAATGGCTGCGCGTCCTTCGAAAGCATCTGCGAGACCGGCCCCTGCTCGACCACCATCCCCTCATGCATCACGGTCACCCGGTCGCACATCCGCGCGACCACACTCAGATCATGCGTGACGAACAGCAGCGCCGACCGGCGGCTTTCGGTCATGTCGGCGATCAGACGGAGAATCTGCATCTGCGCCGTGACGTCGAGGGCCGCCGTCGGCTCGTCGGCGATGACGAGCTTGGGGCTGCAGGCAAAGGCGATGGCGATCAGCACGCGCTGCCGCGCGACCGCGGAAAGCTCATAGGGATAGCGTTCAGCCGCGTGTTCGGGCTCGCGGACGCCGACTTCCTCCAGCAGCTGCAGCGCCGCGCGCCGCGATTCGGTACGGCCGAACTTCAGGTTCTCGCGAAAGACATCGGCGACCTGGCGGCCGATCCGGCGCGAGGGCGTCAGCGCCATCAGCGGATCGCGCGGGATGGTGGCGATATGCCGACCCAGAAGCCGCCGCCTGGGCGAAGGGTGCATGTCCAGCAGATCGCTGTCGTCGAAGCGGATCCGGCCTCCGGCGATGCGCATGTCGTCCGGCAGCATGCCGAGGATGGCGCGGGTGACAGTGGTCCGGCCCGCGCCGCTCTCGCCAACCAGTCCATGGACCTCGCGCGCCGCCGCCGTCACGGAGACGCCACGGAGAACGTTGCCGCCGTCCTTGCGGCGGATACGGAGATCGCGGATGTCGAGAAGCGCGCTCATCACAGGCGCAGCCGCGCGTTCATGATGTCCCCTCCGCATCGATGACCGCCGCTGTCGCCTTCCGGTTCGGCGCTCCTGATCGGAACCCGAATCCGGCCGCGGCTACTTCTTCTCGACCGCTTCGATCTCGTTGCCCGCCTTCTTCCACGCGCCGAAACCGCCGCCGATATGGCAGACATTGGTCAGGCCCAGTTTCATCGCCGTGTCGGTCGCCAGAGCCGACCGCGCGCCGGCAGCGCAATAGAAGACGAACCTGTTGCCCGTCTGAAACACATCCTTGGTGTAGGGGCTGTCCTCGGCGATCCAGAACTCCAGCATGCCGCGGGGCGCGTGATAGGCGCCGGGGATCTTGCCGTCACGCCAGAGTTCGCGGACATCGCGGATATCGACGATGGTGACGCCATCCTTGCCCACCAGTTCCTTCGCGTCGTCGACGCTGATGGTTTCCACCCTGGCCATCGCGTCGTCGACCATCTGATTCACACCTGACGGCATTTCCGTGTTCTCCCCTGAATGTTGCGCTCAAACGGTACCATAAAGCCGGTCGCCCGCATCCCCCAGCCCGGGGACGATGTAGCCGACCTCGTTGAGACGGCTGTCGATGGCGGCGGTGACCACGGGAACGTCCGGATGGCGTTCGGCCATATGGGCCAGACCCTCCGGCGCGGCAAGCACGCAGACGAAGCGAATCTCGCGCACGCCGGCCGCGCGCAGCTGATCGATGGCGTCCGCCGCGGAGCCGCCGGTCGCCAGCATCGGATCCACCAGCAGCACCCGCGCCCGTCCGATGCCACGCGGCAGGTTGAGGTAATAGCGTTCGGGCTTCAGCGTCGCCTCGTCGCGGCGCAGGCCGATATGCCCGACCGGCGCGTCCGGCAGCAGGTCGGAGACGCCGTCGGCCAGCCCGTTGCCCGCCCTGAGGATAGAAACCACGGCCAGCGTACCTTGCGCGATCTCCGAAGCGTCCATCTCCGCCACCGGCGTCTCGATCCTGACCGCTGCGACCGGCAGATCACGCAGCGCCTCGTAGGCCAGCAGCGCACCCAGTTCCCGCAGCGTGCGGCGGAACAGCGACGGCGGCGTCGCCGCGCGGCGCAGCAGCGTCAGCTTGTGCTGCGCCACGGGATGGTCGACGACCGTAACGCCCGCCGCCGTCATGGCTGTTTCAAACCGTCCGGGTCACTTCGGCAGGCTGCCCTCGAGACCTTCGACATAGAAGTTCATGCCGAGCAGGTCCGCGTCGCTCGCCGTCTCGCCTTCCGCCAGCCAGACACTGCCGTCCTGACGGCGGATCGGGCCAGTGAAGGGATGGCGCTCGCCGGCGGCGATCTCGGCACGGGCCTTGTCCGCCAGCGCCTTGACGTCGCCGGGCATGGCGTCGTTGTAGGGCGCGAAGGCGACCATGCCGCTGCCGATGCCGCCCCAGGTGTCCTTCGCTTCCCAGGCGCCATCCAGCGCCGCCTTGACGCGCTCGATGTAATAGGGCGCCCAGTCGTCGATGATCGCCGTGAGCTGCGCGTTCGGGCCGAAGCGGGTCATGTCGGAGGCCTGACCGAAGGCGTATATGCCGTTCTGCTCAGCGATCTTCATCGCCGCGGGGCTGTCGGTGTGCTGCATCAGGATGTCGGCGCCCTGGTCGATCAGCGCCTTGGCCGCGTCGGCCTCCTTGCCCGGATCGAACCAGGTGTTGACCCAGACGACCTTGAACTGGATGTCGGGATTGACCGACTTCGCGGCCAGGTAGGCGGCGTTGATACCGCGCACGACCTCGGGGATCGGGAAGGAAGCGATGTAGCCGACGATGTTGCTCTCGGTCATCTCGCCGGCGATCAGGCCGATGACGTGCCGGCCCTCGTAGAAGCGCGCCGAATAGGTGGCCAGGTTCTCGGCCTGCTTGAAGCCGGTCGCGTGCTCGAACATCGTGTCGGGAAAGCGCTTCGCCACCTTCACGGTCGGGTTCATGAAACCGAAGGAGGTGGTGAAGATCAGGTCGTTGCCGCCCTGGGCGAGCTGGCGGATGAC
This sequence comes from Minwuia thermotolerans, assembly GCF_002924445.1. Taxonomy (NCBI): domain Bacteria; kingdom Pseudomonadati; phylum Pseudomonadota; class Alphaproteobacteria; order Minwuiales; family Minwuiaceae; genus Minwuia; species Minwuia thermotolerans. The sequence continues at coordinate 160,165 of NZ_PIGG01000081.1, read as the reverse complement.
GCGCTCGGCATCGGGACCGTCGGCGACGCCTTCGACATAGGTCGTCTCAACCTTGTCGCCCAGCGCTTCCTCGATCGCCTTGCGGCCCTGATCATGCTCGTAGGACCAGCCCAGGTCACCGACCGGACAGCAATAGACGAATCCGATCTTCAGCTTCTCCGCCGCCGTCGCCGCGAAGGCGAATGATGCGGCCATGGCCGCCGCCAACAGCGGCGCCCCGATGCGCTTGAACATGTCGATGGGTCCTCCTGAACAGGGATGCAGGCTCCTTCTCCCTAACCGTCTGAGCGACCCGGTCAAGAAGAAGCGTAGAAGGTCCGGCCCAGGCTGCCCGGCGCGCGCAGCACCGCCGCCCCCCGCCCGCCGGAGATCAGCACCAGCACGACGATGGTGGCGAGATAGGGCAGCATCGAGAGATACTGGCTGGCGATGTCGACGCCGGCGCCCTGGACGTGAAGCTGGACGATGGTGACGCCGCCGAAGAGATAGGCGCCGAGCAGCGCCCGCCCGGGACGCCAGCTGGCGAAGACGACGATGGCCAGCGCGATCCAGCCCCGACCGGCGGTCATGTCTTCCGACCAGAGCGGCGTCCGCGCGACGGAGAGATAGGCGCCGCCGAGCCCCGCCATGGCGCCGCCGAAGGCGACCGCGGCCAGCCGCACCCGCACCACGGGGAAGCCGATGGCGTGGGCGGCGTGATGGTTCTCCCCCACCGCGCGCAGGATCATGCCGGCGCGGGTGGCGTAGAGGAACCAGGCCACCAGCGCGGTCAGCAGGATCGAGAGATAGAACATCGGTTCGTGGTGGAACAGCAGCGGCCCGAGAACCGGCAGCTCGCTCAGCACCGGCAGCCGGATGGCCTCCAGCGGCGGCACGGACAGGCCCGAATAGCCCTGCCCCATCAGCGCCGAGAGGCCGAGGCCGAAGATCGTCAGCGCCAGGCCGGTGGCGACCTGGTTGGCCAGCAGGATCTGGGTCATCAGCCCGAACAGCAGCCCCATCAGCGTGCCTGCGAAGGCCGCAAGGGCGATGCCGGCGAAATGGGAGCCGCTCTCGGCGGTCACGATGAAACCCGTCACCGCACCGACCACCATCATGCCCTCGACGCCCAGGTTCAGCACGCCCGCACGCTCGGCCACCAGTTCGCCCAGCGCCGCGAACAGCAGGGGCGTCGCCGCCAGCATCATGCCGACCAGGATGTCGACGGCGAGCTCCATCAGGGCGTCTCCACCACGTTGGCCCGGCGCGGCAGCCTGAGGCGGAAACGGAAGCCGGCCAGCAGGTCCATGCCCAGCAGGAAGAACAGCAGCATGCCCTGGAAGACGCGCGTGACCGCGGCGGGAAGCTGCATCTGGATCTGCGCCGCCTCGCCGCCGATATAGGTGACGGCGATGACGAAGCCGGCCAGCACGATCCCGATGGGGTTCAGGCGTCCGAGGAAGGCGACGATGATCGCCGTGAAGCCATAGCCCGCCGGCAGGGCCGGCACGAGCTGTTCGACCGGGCCTGCGGCCTCGAACATGCCGGCGAGGCCCGCCAGCCCGCCGGAGACCATCAGGCAGAACCAGATGATGCGCTTCTCCCGGAAGCCGGCGAAGCGGGCGGCGCGCGGTGACTGGCCCATCAGACGGATCTGGAAGCCGACCACATGCCGGCCGAGCAGGATCCAGCCCGTCGCCGCCGCAGCCAGCGCCACCAGGAAGCCGGCGTTGGCCCGGCCTTGCTCGAAAAGCTGGGGCATCAGGGCGCTGTCGTGGAAGATGCGGCTTTCGGGGAAGTTGAAGCCGTCGGGATCGCGCAGCGGGCCGGTGACCATGGCGCTCAGCAACAGGATGGCGACATAGGTCAGCATCAGGCTGACCAGTATCTCGTTGGTGCCGAAGCGGGTGCGCAGGAAGGCCGGCACGGCAGCCCAGGCCATGCCACCGGCGACGGCCGCAAGACTCATGAGCGGCAGCAGCCAGACGCCGGAGATGTCGTAGAACGCGAGCGCCACAGCGCCGCCGGTCAGCGCGCCGATGACGAACTGGCCCTCCGCGCCGATGTTCCAGACCCCGGCCCGGAAGCCGAGCGACAGTCCGACGCCGATCAGGATCAGCGGCGTGGCCTTCACGATCAGTTCCGAGAGGCTGTAGGCGTCCGAGAAGGGCGAGAGGAAGATGATTCCCACCGCCCGTACCGGGTCGACACCCATGATCGCGAACAGCGCCATGCCGGCAGCGACTGTCAGCAGAACAGCCAGCACCGGCGTCATCCAGACCACCGCCCGGGAAGGCTGCGGCCGTCGTTCCAGCCGGATCACGCGGCCTCCTCCAGACGTCCGCCCATCATCAGGCCGATGGTCTCGATATCCAGTTCGCCTGTCGGCCGCGGACGGCTCAGCCGGCCTTCCGAGAGCACCGCGAAGCGGTCGCTGATCGCCAGCAGTTCGTCCAGGTCCTGACTGATCACCAGCACGGCGGCGCCGGCGGCCGCCAGGCGGTCGAGCGCGGCGTGGATCTCGGCGGCCGAACCGGCATCGACGCCCCAGGTCGGCTGGGCGGCGATCAGCACGCCCGGCTCCTGCAGCACCTCGCGGCCGACCACGAACTTCTGCAGATTGCCGCCCGAGAGGCTGCCGGCCGGCGCGGAGGCGCCGGTGGCGGCAACGCGGAAGACCTCGATCACGCGTTTCGCGTAGCCGGCGGCGGAAAGGAAACTCAGGAAGCCTCGCCTTACCAGGCCCTGGCCGCCGCGGGCCGAAATGATCGCGTTCTCCGCCAGCGACATCTCGGACACGGCGCCGTGTCCGATGCGCTCCTCCGGCACGAAGGCCATGCCGCGGGCGCGGCGGCCGACCGGTCCACGCGTGCCCACGGGCTTGCCGTCCAGGACGATGGTCTCCCGCCTGGCGCTTGGCCGCTCCCCGATCAGTGCCTCCATCAACTCGGTCTGACCGTTCCCGGCGACACCCCCGATACCAAGGATCTCGCCTGCCCGCAGTTCGAAGGAGATACCGCGCAACGCTGTGCCGAACTCCGAGACCGCCGGCAGGGAGAGGTCGTCCACCTTCAGACGCACATCGCCCGGCGTCTGCTTCGCGCGGCGGGGCGGCGGCAGTTCCGCGCCGATCATCATGGCGGCGAGGCTCCGCGCGGTCTCCTTTCGCGGATCGCACCGCGCGACCACCTCGCCGCGGCGCAGCACCGTCGCCGCATCGCAGATGGCCCGGATCTCGTCCAGCTTGTGAGAGATGTAGAGCACCGAACAGCCGCGGTCCCTGAGACGCCGGAGAATGTCGAACAGCTTCTCCGCCTCCTGGGGCGTCAGCACCGACGTCGGCTCGTCCATGATCAGCAGACTGGGCGACTGCAGCAGGCAGCGGACGATCTCGACGCGCTGCTTCTCGCCGACCGAGAGGTCGTCGACGCGCCGCGTCGGATCCACCTTCAGGCCATATTCGGCGGACACGGCGCGGATGCGGTGTTCGAGGTCGTCGCCGATCGCGTCGGCCGGCAAGCCGAGGGCGATGTTCTCTTCCACCGTCATCGCGTCGAACAGCGAGAAGTGCTGGAAGACCATGCCGATACCGGCCGCGCGCGCGTCGGCCGGCTTCTGCGGACGATGCCTGCGGCCGTTGACGAACATCTGGCCCGCGTCGGGGCGCAGCACGCCGTAGATGATCTTGACCAGCGTCGACTTGCCGGCGCCATTCTCACCCAGCAGGGCGTGGATGCTGCCCCGCCCCACGGCGAGGCTGACGTCGCGGTTCGCCACCACGCCCGGGAAGGACCTGGCCACGCCGTTCAGTTCCAGCAGGGGGACGTCTTCCATCGATCTTCCCGTTACCGCGTGGGGACGGTTATTCCACCCGAGTCGCGGATCGCGCAAGCCATGCCGTACCGGGGCTTGTCCTCGACTGCCGCATGGGCCACCATGACACCCAGCAGCGGTTCCGCCGAATCCGAAGCGTTCGGCGGATGCAAAAGGGAACACGGTGCGGCGTACCCATCAGGGACCTAGACCGTGGCTGCCCCCGCAACTGTAAGCGTCGAGGACGCCCCGATACGCCACTGGGCCGCCAGCCCGGGAAGGCGGGGAAGGTCCGCCGAGGCGCGAGCCAGGAAACCTGCCGCCGCGAGAGAGCACGCCAACGGACCGCCGGAGGGGCGGTCGAGGGAGAGACACATGAAGTTCAAATCGCTCAACGCCGGCCTTGGCGCCCTGATACTTTCCATGCTGGCCGCCGCGCCGGCCCTGGCGCACCATCCGCTGGGCGGCGCCACGCCGGAGACCTTCTTCCAGGGCTTCCTGTCCGGCATCGGCCATCCGATGATCGGCTTCGACCATCTGGCCTTCATCGTCGCTGTCGGTCTTGCCGCTGCGTTCAGCGCCCGGCGCCTCCTGACGCCGCTGGCCTTCGTTGCGGCGACCGTCGCCGGCTGCCTGCTGCATGTCGCGGGCGTCATGCTGCCCCTGCCGGAGCTGCTGATCTCGGCGTCCGTCGTCGCGCTGGGCGCGGTGGTGTTGTCGGGCCGCACCATGGCGCCGGCGCTGCAGATCGGCTTCTTCGCCGTCGCCGGCCTGTTCCATGGCTTCGCCTACGGATCGGCCATCGTCGGCGCGGAGACGACGCCGCTTCTCGCCTATCTGGTCAGCTTCGGCCTGACCCAGTACGTCATCGCGCTGGGCGCCATGGCGCTGGTGACCGCGGTCTGGAAGGCGGCGGAGCCGAAAGCGCTGCAGCCCCGGCTGGCGGGCGCGGTGATCGCCGGCGTCGGCCTCACCTTCTTCCTGGAGAACGTCGAGGGCATGATCCTCGGCTGACCGGCGCGACGCCCGGTACCATCACGGAACATCGCCGCCGTCCGGCCCCGGGCCGGGCGGCCGCGCGACATTGGAGTCCCTGCCATGAGCAAGATCCCGGCGACCGTCGTCACCGGCTTTCTCGGCGCCGGCAAGACGACGCTGATCCGACACCTGCTGCAGAATGCGGGCGGCAAGCGCATCGCCCTGATCATCAACGAATTCGGCGACCTGGGCGTCGACGGCGAGGTGCTGAAGGGCTGCGGCGAGGAAACCTGCCGCGAGGAAGACGTGGTGGAACTGGCGAACGGCTGCATCTGCTGCACGGTCGCCGACGACTTCATCCCCACCATGACCGCCCTGCTGGAGCGCGAGATCCGGCCCGACCACATCGTCATCGAGACTTCCGGCCTCGCCCTGCCCCAGCCCCTGGTGAAGGCGTTCAACTGGCCCGACATCCGCACGCGGGTCACGGTCGACGGCGTGGTCACCGTGGTCGACGGCGCGGCGGTGGCCGAAGGCCGCTTCGCGCACGACGAGGCGGCGCTGGACCGCCAGCGGCTGTCCGACGAGATGCTGGACCACGAAACGCCGCTTTCGGAGCTGTTCGAGGATCAGCTCGGCTGCGCCGATATCGTCGTGATCAACAAGACCGACCTGCTGGGCGAAGGCGGCCTCGAGAAGGTCATGGCGGAACTCCGGCACGACATCCGCCCGGGCGTGCAGGTGATCCGCTCCAGCCACGGCGCCGTGGCGCCTGCGGCGCTGCTCGGTCTCGGCATCGGCGCGGAGGACGATATCGCCAACCGTCCCACCCATCACGAACGGGAAGGCGCCGAGGATCACGACCATGACGAGTTCGACAGCTTCGCCGTCGAACTGCCGGAGATCGGCGATCCGAAGGCGTTTGCAATGCAGGTCGCCCAGGTCATCCGCGCGCACGACATCCTCAGACTGAAGGGCTTCGCATCCGTTGCCGGCAAGCCAATGCGGCTGGTCGTGCAGGCCGTGGGCCCACGCATCGACAGCTATTTCGACCGCCCCTGGCGCGCGGGCGAACCCCGGGGGACGAGACTGGTCGTGATCGGCGAGACCGGCTTCGACCGCGCCGCGATCGAGGCCGACCTCCGCCGCGTCTACGACCGCGCGGCGTAGGAACCGGCCTGCCGGTCGCCATGGCTTGATATCCTCGGGCCTGCCCCAGGAATCCGGTTGAACCGCCCGCGCCCGGCCTCCTGGATCCGGTCCAGGGGCGCCACCACATTCATCGGAAGGGTCTGATGCATCTCCTCCAGGCGCAGCCCGGACAGATCGACGACGGGACGGAAGCGGTCGACCTGGCCCAGAGCCCGGCCGATGTCGTCTTCCTGACCGCGGCAGACACGGAGATCGCGGCGCTGGCCGCGGCGCGGCGGGAGCTTGGACCGGAAGCGCCGGCTTTGCGTCTCGCCAACCTGATGTTCCTGAAGCATCCCATGTCGGTGGACCAGTATGTCGAGAACACCGTCGCCGGCGCGCGGCTGGTGGTCGGGCGTTTCCTGGGCGGCGTCGGCTACTGGTCCTACTGCATCGAGGAGATCGCCAACGCCTGCCGGGAGAAGGGAATCGCGTTCGCCGCCCTGCCCGGCGACGAGAAGCCCGACGCCGACCTGAAGGCGGTTTCGACGCTCAATGGCGAGCGCTACGAGGACTTGCACCGCTATCTCTCAGAGGGCGGCCCGGCCAACTACCGCCACTGGCTGGCGCTCTGCCGCACGCTGCTGGAAGGCGGCGAGGCCCCGCCCCCGCCGAAGCGACTCATGCGCGCCGGGCTCTACTGGCCCGGCCGGGAAGCGCCCTCGCTCGCCGAGGTGCAGACCGGACGCGCCCGGCCGGCGGCCATGGTCGTCTTCTACCGCGCACTGTTGCAGGGCGGCTCGACGGAACCTGTCGACGCGCTGATCGGGGCGCTGGAAGAAGCCGGGCTGCAGCCCGTGCCAGTCTTCGTCGCCAGCTTGAAGGAAGAGCTCTCGGCGGATGTGCTGCGCGGGATCATGGCCGAGGCGCGCCCCGACATCGTCCTCAACCTGACCGCCTTCGCCGTCGGCAAGCCGGGCGAGGCGGACGGCTCGGCCGAGATCCTGAACACCGTACTGGAATCGGAGGACACGCCGGTGCTGCAGGTCGTCATGGCCTCCAGTTCCGAGGCGGCCTGGGCCGAATCCATGCAGGGCCTGGGACCGCGCGACATCGCCATGCACGTCGCCCTGCCGGAAGTGGACGGCCGGGTGCTCAGCCGGGCGATCTCCTTCAAGGCCGAGGCGGCGTTCGACGAGGACGTCCAGTGCGCCATCGTCACGCCGAAGCCCCGCGCCGACCGGGTCCGGTTCGTCGCCGAACTGGCGCGCAACTGGACGACGCTGCGCCGCAAGCCCGCTGCCGAACGCAAGGTCGCGCTGGTGCTCGCCAACTACCCCAACCGCGACGGACGGCTCGCCAACGGCGTCGGTCTGGACACGCCCGCCAGCACGGTTGGCGTGCTGAGCGCGCTGCGGGACGCCGGGTACCGCATCGAGGGGGCGCCTGAGGCAAGCAAGGTGCTGATGGACCGGATCATGGCCGGTCCGACCAACTGGCTGACCGACCGGACCGAACGCACCGGCGGCGTGGTGCTGGCGACGGACGACTACCGCCGTTTCTGGGAAGGCCAGCCGGAAGACCTGCGGCGGACCGTTGAGGACCGCTGGGGCGCGCCGGAAACGGATCCGTTCCACGATCCCGCCCGCGGCGGCTTCGTGCTCTCCGTCATCGAGTTCGGCAACGCCGTGGTCGCCGTGCAACCGGCCCGCGGCTACCAGATCGACCCGAAGGAAAGCTATCACAGCCCCGATCTGCCGCCGCCGCACGGCTATCTCGCGTTCTACTGCTGGCTCCGGCGGTCCTTCGGCGCGGACGCCATCGTCCATCTGGGAAAGCACGGCAATCTGGAATGGTTGCCGGGCAAGGCCCTGGCGCTCTCGGAAAGCTGCTTTCCGGAGGCGGCGCTGGGCGCCCTGCCCCATCTCTATCCCTTCATCGTCAACGATCCGGGCGAAGGCTCCCAGGCCAAGCGCCGCAGCGCCGCCGTGATCGTCGACCACCTGACGCCGCCCATGACCCGCGCGGAGACCTATGGCGCGCTGAAGGACCTGGAAGCGCTGGTCGACGAGTACTACGACGCCGCCGGCCTCGACCGCCGCCGGCTGGAGCACCTGAAGAAGGAGATCCTGTCGCTGGTCCGCACCGAGGGGCTGGACGCCGATGCCGGCATCGCCCCCGGCGACGACGAGGAGGCCGCCTTCCAGGCGCTCGACAACTATCTCTGCGAACTGAAGGAAGCGCAGATCCGCGACGGCCTGCATGTCTTCGGTCAATCGCCGGATGGACGGCAGAGGCGCGACCTGCTGGTCGCTCTCGCCCGCGTGCCGGGTCGCAACCACGGTTCGCTCCACCGCGCCATCGCCGACGATCTCGGACTGGGCTTCGATCCGCTGGACTGCGACCTCGGCGCGCCGTGGACGGGACCGAAACCGGACGCGCTGGCGAAGGCCGACGACGCCCCCTGGCGCACGGCGGGCGACACCGTCGAGCGGATCGAACTTCTGGCGGCCGAACTGGTGGCAAGCGTTTCGCTATTACCCCCTCCCCGGCCCTCCCCCATCAAGGGGAAGGGAGAAGAGGAGACGGGCTTCAATTCGCCCTTGGGGGAGGTCGGCGCGGAGCGCCGGGTGGGGGGGATGCCGGAGTCAGCGAAAATTCTCGACCGTCTCGACAGAGACCTCGCGCCGGCGCTGGATAGCTGCGGCGCGGCGGAGATGACAGCGTTGCTGCGTGGCCTCGACGGCCGCTTCGTGCCGCCGGGACCGTCGGGCGCGCCGACGCGGGGCCGGGCCGATGTGCTGCCGACGGGCCGCAACTTCTTCTCCATCGACAGCCGCGCCATGCCGACCGAGGCCGCGTGGACGCTGGGCTGGAAGTCCGCCAGCCGGCTGATCGAACGCCACATGCAGGACCAGGGCGACTGGCCGCGCACCATGGCGCTGACCGCCTGGGGCACGTCGAACATGCGCACCGGCGGCGACGACATCGCCCAGGCGCTGGCCCTGATCGGCGCGCGTCCGGTCTGGGAGAAGGCGTCCCGGCGCGTCACGGGCTTCGAGATCATTCCCGCCACGGCGCTGGGCCGGCCCCGCGTCGACGTCACGCTGCGCATCTCCGGCTTCTTCCGCGACGCCTTTCCCGTGCAGATCGACCTGTTCGATTCGGCGGTGCGCGCGATCATGGCGCTGGACGAGAGTCCCGACGACAACCCGCTGGCCGCCGCCTTTGTCCGCGAGGCGGCGCAACTCGCGGATGGCGGGCTGGACCGCGCCGAAGCCGAGCGCCGGGCGGGCTACCGCATCTTCGGCGCCAAGCCCGGCGCCTATGGCGCAGGGCTGCAGGCGCTGATCGACGAACGGCTGTGGGAGAACCGGGGCGATCTGGCCGACAGCTTCCTGAACTGGGGCGGCTACGCCTATGGCGCGGGCGCGGAGGGCGACCGGGCGCGCGGCGAACTGGAAACCCGGCTCGCCAACGTCGAGGCGGTCGTCCAGAACCAGGACAACCGCGAGCACGACATCCTCGATTCCGACGACTACTACCAGTTCGAGGGCGGGATGAACGCCGCCGTCACCCACCTGAGGGGGGCGGAGCCGGTCAGCTATCACAACGACCATTCCCGGCCCCAACGTCCCGTCATCCGTACCCTGTCGGAAGAGGTCGGCCGGGTCGTGCGTTCTCGCGCCGCGAACCCGAAATGGATCGAAGGCGTCATGCGCCACGGCTACAAGGGCGCCTTCGAAATCGCAGCGACGGTGGACTACCTCTTCGCCTTCGCGGCGACCACCAGCGCGGTCGGCTCGCACCATTTCGACCTGCTCTACCGCGCCTATCTGGCCGACGATGCCGTGCGCGGCTTCATCGCCGAACACAATCCGGCGGCGCTGAAGGAAATCGCGGCGCGGCTGGACGAGGCGATCCGGCGCGGCTTCTGGCGCCCGCAGGCCAATGACGCCACAGTACGACTGAACGAACTGATCGAGGGAGGCTGACCGATGGCCGAGCATGAAGATCCCAACGCCCGCCACAACGAGAAGATGGCCAAGAAGAAGGCCGCGCGGGACAAGATCATGGCCACCAAGACCGGCGAGAAGGGCCTGATCGTGGTCCACACCGGCAAGGGCAAGGGCAAGTCGACCGCCGCCTTCGGCATGATCTTCCGCTGTATCGCCCACGGCATGCGCTGCGCCGTGGTGCAGTTCATCAAGGGCGGCATGGACACCGGCGAGCGGCGCCTGATCGAGGAGCGGTTCTCCGACCTCTGCACCTTCGAGACCATGGGGGAGGGCTTCACCTGGGAGACCCAGGACCGCGAGCGTGACGTCGCCAACGCCCGCGCCGCTTGGGAGCGCGCCAAGGAGTTGATCCTCGACCCGGAGGTGAAGATGGTCCTGCTGGACGAACTCAACATCGCGCTGCGATACGACTACATCCCGGTCGGGGAGATCGTCGATTTCCTGAAGAACGAGAAGCCGGAGATGACCCACGTCGTCATCACCGGCCGCAACGCCAAGGACGAGCTGCTGGAGATCGCGGATCTCGCCACCGAGATGACCATGCTCGCCCACCCCTTCCGCGCCGGCGTCAAGGCGCAGCAGGGCGTGGAGTTCTAGAACGGAACAGGCGAACTGGAGATGGCGGGGCCGGCCAGCCCGCCGTCCCGCGAGCGACCGGCCGGACGAACGGGCAATGACGTTCCGGCAAGAACCTGTCACCCCCGCCTGGTGCGGGGGTCCGGAGCGGCTGCGCCGCCAGTCAATGATTCAACCGGATGCCCGCACAGGGCGGGCATGACACCGCGAATTCGACGCTACACCGCCACCCACCGCCCTTCCTCGGCCGAGCGGTAGACGGCTTCCTCGATCTCGATATTGCGGAGATAGGCGCGGACGTTCGTCTCCGGCGGCGCGCCGTCCAGGAAGTGGGCCAGGGCGTGCGCCTGGAAGGCATGCACGCAGTCGCCGCCGAAGCCCCGGTCGTCCCAGGCGTAGCCATGGCGGCGTTCGGCCTGTCCGTTGGGCTTGACCCAGAGCGCACCGTCGCCCGTGAGCCGGAGCCGCGCTTCCGTACCGTCCAGCCAGAGCTCGCCCATGGTGAGCCGCGGGTTCGCCGCCTCGAACTCCGCCAGCCGGTTGGCGTCGAAGACGCCGCGGCCACCGTCCCGGAAGCGGAACAGGACGATCCCGGCGTCCTCGCCCGCGATCGCCGGGTTGAGGCGGCGGAGATCGGCGCAAACCTCCCCCACCTCGCCCAACAGGAAGCGGAAGGTATCGATGAAGTGGATACCGGTCTCGTGGACGAGGAAGCGCGGCATCTGCCGGAAATAGGGCTGGCGGGCGAGGTAGGCGTCCGGGCCGCGACCGTCGCCGGGCCGGAGGCGGAACAGGATCGACTGCGGCGCGCCCAGCAGGCCCGCGTCGAGCAGCCTCCGCGCTTCCCGGTACCAGGGCTGGAAGCGGAAGTTCTCATGCACCAGCGCCCGGACCCCGGCCGCCTCGACCGTGTCGGCGATGGCCCGGGCGCCGGCCAGGTCGTCGGCCAGCGGCTTCTGCAGGATCATCGGCAGACCGCGCTCGGACACGCGCCGTGCCAGCACCAGACGTGTCGCCGGCGTGGTGATCAGATCGACCACGTCAGGCGCGGTCTTCTCCAGCGCTTCATCGAGATCGGCGAAGGCCGGCGCCCCGCCCACGGCCTCCGCCTTTCCGACGTCGAGGTCGCACACGCCGGCCAGTTCGGCGCGGTCCAGCCGCTTCCAGGAATCGTAGTGGAACTGCGCGAAATAGCCGGCGCCGACGCCGAGGACGCGCAAACTCACCCCTTGAGTTCCGCGAGCACCGCGTCGGCGGCGGCGGCAGTGGTGGCTTTTCCGCCCAGGTCGCGGGTACGCGCGGCGCCGGAGCCGAGCGCCGCCTCGACGGCCCGTTCGATGGCGGAGGCCGCCCGCTGCAGGCGTTCGTCCTCGCGGCGGCGGCCCAGCCAGTCCAGCATCAGCGCGGCCGAGAGGATCATGGCGGCCGGGTTGGCGATGCCCTGGCCCATGATGTCCGGCGCGGTGCCGTGGCTCGGCTGGAAGATCGCGACGTCGCCGCCGATATCGCCCGAGGGCGCCAGACCCAGGCCGCCGATCAGGCCGGCACCGAGATCGGAGAGGATGTCGCCAAACATGTTCTCGGTCACCATGACGTCGAAGGCCCATGGCCGCTGCACCATCGCCATGGCGCAGGCGTCGACGTAGAGCCGCTCCGTCGTGACGTCCGGATATTCGGCCGCGATCTCGTCGAAGATGCGCCGGAAGAAGGCCATGGAGCCCAGCACGTTGGCCTTGTCGACCAGGGTCAGCTGCTTGCGGCGCGTGCGGGCGAGGTCGAAGGAGAAGCGGAACAGCTTCTCCGACGTCGTCCGCGTCACCTCCATGATGTCGCGGACGGCCCGGTCGCCGTCGGCCTGTTCCTTGCCGCGGCCGACGAACAGGCCCTCGGTAGACTCCCGGACCAGGACGAAGTCGATATCGCGGCCCCGCGGGTCCTTCAGCGGCACGGCGTCGGGCAGCCAGGCGCGGATCGGACGCACGCCGCCGAAAAGGCCGAAGATCTCGCGCAGGTCGATCTGGGGCACGATCTCCGTGTTGTCGGCATAGCGCACTTCCGGCAGGCCCATGGCGGCGAGCAGCGTGGCGTCCGCCCGGCCCACCGCGTCCACCGTGGACTGCGGCAGCGCCTCGCCGTGATCGCGGTAGTGCCCGGCGCCCGCCGGATGTTCGACCGCGGAGACGCGGAAGCCGAAGATGCCGGCGGCTCGGTCCAGCACCTTCAGCGCCGGCCCCGTGACCTCGGGCCCGATGCCGTCCCCGGGCAGCACGGCGATGGAAATCGTGTCGTTCAAGCTGCGCCCCTCCCGGGCCTTCGGCCATTCAGCAGGCCGCGTTTTCATTGTCCACCGCGCACTATAGTATGCCCCTCGGTCAGAGGCGACGCTTGGGGAGGCGGCAGATGATGACGGACAAGTCCGAATGGGTGATCGGCCGGACGCTGGCGCGGCAGGCGCGCGAGCGCGGCGACCGCCCCTTCATGCAGTTCGAGGACGGCGAACCCTACACCTATGCGCAGGCGCACGAGATCGCCAACGCGACGGGCCACCGCTTCCGTGAGATCGGCGTGCAGTTCGGCGAGCATGTCGTGCTGATGCTGCACAACCGGCTGGAATATCTCTGGTGCTGGTTCGGCCTGAACCGCATCGGCGCGGTCGCGGTGGCGGTGAACACCGCCTACAAGGGACGCTTCCTGACCCACGTGCTGACCAACTGCAAGGCCCGGATCGCCGTGGTCGAGCGGGAGTTCCTGCCCTGGGTGGCCGACATCGAGGACACGGTCCCGGATCTGGAAACGATCTACGTGCCGGGCGAGCCCTTGCAGGACGGCGAAGTGCCGGCGTTCGACCGGATCGACGTCAGGCCCTATTCGGAGCTGGAGGGCGGCTCGACGGCCGATCACAACACCGAGGTCACCTACCGCGACATCGGCATGGTCATGTTCACCTCCGGCACCACAGGACCTTCCAAGGCGGTGCTGATGCCGCACGGGCACCTGCACCTGATCGGCGTCTCCCAGCAGCGTGCGCTGAACCTGACGGAAGACGACCGCTATTACATCTGCATGCCGCTGTTCCACGCCCAGGGCATACTGATGCAGACCTACTCGACCATGCTGGCGGGCGGCAGCGCCGTGCTGATGAAGCAGTTCAGCCCGAAGCAGTGGATCGATGACGTGAAGAAGTATCAGGCGACCGTCACCAACCTGCTGGGCGTGATGAACGATTTCGTCCTTGCCCAGCCGAGGAAGGAAGGCGAGCGCGACAACAGGCTGCGTATGCTCAACGCCGTGCCGGTGACCAACGAGACGGTCTCGGCGCTGCGCGAACGCTTCGGCATTCCGAAATTCAGCGAGCTGTTCGGCATGACCGAGTGCAACATCCCCGCCTGGCGGCCCTTCGACGCGCCTGACGAGCCCGGTTGTTCCGGCAAGGTCTGGGACGAATTCTTCGAGGTTCGCATCGCCGACCCGGAGACCGACGAACCGCTGCCCACCGGCGAGGTCGGCGAGATCCTGATCCGGCCGAAGGAACCCTTCTGCTTCATGCAGGGCTATAACGGCATGCCCGACCGCACGGTCGACACCTGGCGGAATTTCTGGTTCCACACCGGCGACGCCGGCCGCCTCGATGAGCGGAACTTCCTCTGGTACATCGACCGCATCAAGGACACGATCCGCCGCCGCGGCGAGAACATCTCCTCCTACGAGGTGGAATCGGTGCTGCTGGAACACCCGGCCATCGCCGAGGCGGCGGCCGTCGCGGTGAAGGCCGAGCAAGGCGGCGAGGACGAGGTCATGGCCTGCCTCGTGCTGGAGCCCGGCGCCCAGGCGCCCGACCCCGTGGAACTGCTGGATTTCTGCACGCCCCGCATGCCCTATTTCGCCGTGCCGCGCTTCATCGAATTTCTCGACGAGATCCCGAAGACGCCGTCGTCCAAGATCCAGAAGAACAAGCTGCGCGAGCGCGGCCTGACCGAAAGCACCTGGGACCGCGAATCCGTCGGCTACAAGGTGAAGCGGATCTAGCCTCCGGAAATGACGTCATGCCCGCCCCCCGAACGGGGTCAGGGGCAGGCTTGTGCGGGCATCCGGCAGGAGGCGGCGCGCACGCGGCGGTTCCGAAGAATGTGGACAAACTGTAACCGGATCCCCGCACGGAGGCGGGGATGACCTTGTGTTTGGGCGTCTGCCTCGTCCCAAATCCATTGACCCGGGACGCCGTCGGCATAGTTTCTCGCGAATGCTTTCATCCGAGGGGAAACCAGTCACATGAAGACGCGCATCACCGAGCTGTTCGGCATCGAACATCCGATCATCCAGGGCGGCATGCACTATGTCGGCTTCGCCGAACTGGCCGCGGCGGTCTCCAACGCCGGCGGGCTCGGGATCATCACCGGCCTGACCCAGAAGACCCCCGAGGACCTGGCGCGGGAAATCGCCAGATGCCGGGCGCTGACGGACAAGCCCTTCGGCGTGAACCTGACCTTCCTGCCGACGGTCACCGCGCCGGACTATCCGGGCTATATCGACGCCATCATCGACGGCGGCGTGCGCATCGTGGAGACGGCGGGCCGCAACCCCGAGGCGCACCTGCCGAAGCTGAAGGAAGCGGGCTGCAGGATCATCCACAAGTGCACCTCGGTCCGGCATTCGCTGAAGGCCGAGGCCATCGGCTGCGATGCGGTGTCCGTCGACGGCTTCGAATGCGGCGGCCATCCGGGCGAGGACGACGTGCCCAACATGATCCTGCTGCCGCGCGCGGCGGAAGAACTGAAGATCCCCTTCGTCGCCTCCGGCGGCATGGCCGATGCGCGCAGCCTGGTCGCCGCGCTGGCGATGGGCGCGGAAGGCATGAACATGGGCACGCGCTTCATCGCCACGAAGGAGGCACCGGTCCACGAGAACGTGAAGAAGGCCATCGTTGCCGCCTCCGAACTCGACACCAGGCTGGTCATGCGTCCGCTGCGCAACACCGAGCGGGTTCTGAACAACGCCGCCGCCGAGAAAGTCCTCGCCACCGAGCGCGAGAAGGGCGCGGAGCTGAAGTTCGAGGACATCCTGCAGGAGGTCGCGGGCGTCTATCCGAAGATCATGCTCGACGGCGACATGGATGTCGGCGTGTGGTCCTGCGGCATGGTCGCGGGCCTGATCCACGACATCCCGACCTGCAAGGAGCTGATCGACCGGATCATGTCGGAGGCCGATACGATCATCCGCCAGCGCCTGGAAGGCATGCTGGGCGGCGCCCCGGCCGTGGCGGCGTAGGCCGCATCCGCGTTCCGCGGCAGGCGTCGCCGTTGCCGGGGACGGCTCAGGCAGCGAGGTTTCCGATCACAACCGGGCGGCGCGGAGTTCCTTGCGGCGGACCTTGCCGGCGTCGTCGCGGAGCGGCGCGCCGGAGGTGAATTCGAAGCTGCGCGGGATCTTGTAGCGGACCAGGCGCTCGGCCAGGAAGGCCTTCAGTTCCTCCTCGTCGACGCCGCCGGGCGCATCGACGATGGCGTGCACGCGGTTGCCGAGATCGTCGTCCGGCAGGCCGATGACGACCGAGGAGCGGACGCCGGGGAAAAGGTCGATCGCGGCCTCCACCTCGGCCGGATAGATATTGGCGCCGCCGGCCAGGATCATGTCGGCAATGCGGTCGGTCAGATAGAGATAGCCTTCCCCGTCGACATAGCCGAGATCGCCCAGGCTTTCCCAGCCGCCTTCGATCGCCTTGGATTCCGCACCGAGATAGGTGTAGGTCGAGCCCTGCCCGCCATCGGGCAGGAAGAAGACCTCGCCGACTTCGCCCGGTTCGGCCTCGGTCCCGTCCTCGCGCACGATCTTCATGGTGGAACCGGGGAGCAGCTTGCCGACCGAACCCTTGTGGGTCATCCATTCATCGCCCGTGATCCAGGTGACGCCGGTGCCCTCTGTGCCGCCCATCAGTTCGTAGATGCGGTCCGCGCCCAGCCAGTTGATCCATTCCTCCTTCAGCCAGGGCGGGCACGGCGCGGCGAGATGCAGAAGGACCCGCAGGCTGGAGAGGTCGTAGCGGTTCCGGACCTCTTCCGGCAGGCGCCAGATGCGGTGCATCATCGTGGGCACCATCATCATCCAGTCGATCTCGTGATCCTGGATAAGGCGGAGCGTCTCCTCCGCGTCGAAGCGGTCGGCCACGATGACGTGGTTGCGCTTCAGCATCGCCTGGATGGCGAAGATGAAGGGACCGTTGTGATAGAGCGGCCCGACCACGAGATGGTTGCGGTAGTTTTCCTGCAAGAGCCAGGAATTGTCCGAACCGGCCAGCGTCGAGGCCTCGAAATCGTAGAGCGGCGCGCTGGCCGAGACGATCAGCTTGGGCCGCCCCGTGGAGCCGCCGGAGGTCGGCGCCTTCCAGCTGTCGGCGACGACGTCGTCGAGGTCGCTGTCGTCGGTTTCCCGGGGCGGCATGTAGCCTTGCGGCAGCACGGGGCAGCCATTGGGCGAGGGCTCGTCGGATCCCACGACCAGCCGGCTGCCGGCGACCTCGATGATGGCGTCCCGTTCGGCTTTCGGCAGGCGGGCCGAGACGGGCTGCGGGATCCCGCCCGCCTTCCACGCCGCCCAGGCGGCGGCGAAGAACTCCGCCCCGTTGGGGAGGGCGATGGTGACCATGGCGTTCCGCTCGACGCCCATGTCGCGGTAGACCCGGGCCAGGCGGTTGGTCCAGCGGTGGAATTCCTCAGCCGTCCAGGTGCGGCCGTTGTGGGTGACGAAGGGCCGGTCCGGCATCTCCGCCGCCAGCGCCGCCAGATTTCGCGCGAACGAGATTTCCGCCATCATCCCCTCCCCCGAGACATGCTGATTCCGAAGCCGTTCAGAGAATAGCCCGGCGCGCGGCCAAGGCTAGACCGTGCGCAGGCTGTCCAGGCCGATCACCGGCTCCTCGCCCTCGGGCGCGCCGAAACCGAGGTCGACGAAGTAGAACTCGTCGGGCAGCGCGTTTCGCATGTCGTTGCTCGGCCGCTCCGATTCCGCCCTGGACCGGGACGACGAGAAAACGCTCATGAGCTGGACCGGCGCATCGTCGGCGTCCGCCAGAACCGGCAGGGTGATGCCTTCCATCGGCGCCTCGGCGCGGGATTCCGGATAACGGTGAAGGAAACGGAAAAAGCCGCCGCAGGGTGTGCTCGCCAGGCTCCACAGCCGCCGCGCCCGCGCGGCGCGGTTCTCGGGCGCGGTCAGGTCGAGCGCATTCACACCGGTCATGTGCATGCCCGAGTACTCGTCGACGCCCGTACCGGTGAGCCGGAAATGGAAGACATCCGGCGACCGCGCCTCCAGCAGGATGATGCCCGGCAGCAGTTCGACGATGTCCTCCAGCCGGACATCACGGCGGCGCGGCGGCGCGGCGCCCTTCCGCCAGCCGTTCCACGCTGCGAGAAACAGCGCATTGCCCTCTGCAAGCTCGAATATCATATCGCCCCCGACCAGCGCCCGCCACTTCATAACGCGGACGCGGCGCAATGGACAGCGGTCAGAGCGTCGGCCCGAAGGGCGTCATTGGGTGAGGGCCGCGAACTGCTTCAGCTGGTAGTCGCGGTTGCCGAACATGGTGTCGATCTGCATCAGCCGCTTGTAGTAGTGACTGATCTTCAGTTCGTCGGTCATGCCCATGCCGCCGTGCATCTGCACCGACTCGGCGCCGACGAAAACCCCGCCCTTGCCGATCTGCGCCTTGGCGGCGGTCGCGGCCTTGCGCCGCTCGGCCTCGTCCTCGTCCAGCTTCAGCGTCACCATGTAGGCCATGGAGCGCGACTGCTCCAGTTCGATGAAGCAGTCGACCATGCGGTGCTGCAGCACCTGGAACTTGCCGATCGGCACGCCGAACTGCTTGCGGGTCTTGAGGTACTCGTTGGTCTCGTCCTTGAGCACTTCCATGCAGCCGACTGCCTCGGCGCAGAGCGCGGCAATGCCGCGGTCGACGACCTTCTCGATGACCGGCATGGCCTTGCCTTCCTCGCCCAGCAGGGCGTCGGCGCCAACCTCGACACCCTCCAGCATCACCTCGGACGCGCGCAGGCCGTCCGCGGTCGGGTAGTCCCGCCGGCTCAGGCCGTTGGCGTTGTTGTCGACGATGAACAGGGAGACGCCGTCACGGTCGCGCTGACCGCCCGACGTGCGGGCGGAGACGATGATCTTGTCCGCCGACGGCGCGCCGTAGACCACCGACTTGTGGCCCGAGAGCTTCCACCCGCCGCCGGACTTCTCCGCCTTCGTGGCGACGTCGGCCAGGTTGAAACGGCTGGTCGGCTCGGCATAGGCGAAGGCGACCATGCAGGACCCGTCGGCGATGGCGCTCAGGATCCCGGACTTCTGCGTCTCGTTGCCGGCCTCGGCGATCAGGCCGCCGCCCAGAACGACGGTGGGGAGATAGGGCTCGGTGAGCAGGCCGCGGCCGATGCCCTCCATGATCACCATGGTCTCGACGGGGCCGCCGAAGCCGCCATGTTCCTCGGGAAGGCCCACGGCCAGCCAGCCGAGCTCCGCGAAGGTCTTCCAGTTCTTGCGGCTGAAGCCCTCGTCGGAGTTCGCGATCTTGCGCCGCGTCTCGAAGTCGTACTCGTTCTGGATGAAACGGTCGACGCTGTCCTTGAGAAGCTGCTGGTCCTCGGAAAGGTTGAAATCCATCTGCCCTTTGTTCCTCCCGCGCTCGCCGGACCCCGTCGCCGGCTCTAAAGTCCCAACACCATCTTGGCGATGATGTTCTTCTGAATTTCACTCGAACCGCCGGCGATGGTGATCGCCCGCATGAAGAGATGCTGTCCCAGCACGCCCTCGGCATGGTCCGGTCCGACCGGGGTCCGGTTGCTGCCCGGGGTCTCGTCCGGCATGTCGTAGGGAGCGGCATAGTATCCCAGCGCCTCGACCGTCAACTCGGTAATCGACTGGGTGACCTCCGAACCGAGCAATTTGAGCATGGACGCCTCGCCACCGGGGGGCGAGCCCTCCTGCATCTCGGCCAGGACGCGCAGGTTGCAGTATTCCAGCGAGGTCAGCTTGACCTCGGTTTCGGCGACCTTGCGGCTGAAGACATCGTCCTCGATCAGGGGGCGGCCGTCGGCCTGCTCGGAGAAGGCGATCTCCTTCAGCCGCCGCAGCAGCTTCTTGTTCCAGGCGACCTCGGCGATGCCGGCGCGCTCGTTGCCGAGCAGGAACTTGGCGTAAGTCCAGCCCTTGTTCTCCTCGCCGATGCGGTTCTCCACCGGCACGCGCACGTCCTCGAAGAATACCTCGTTGACGTGATGACCCCGGTCCATGAGGTGGATCGGCCGGACGGTGACGCCGGGCGACTTCATGTCGATCAGCAGGAAGGTGATCCCCTCCTGCTGCTTGCCGTCCGAGGCGGTGCGGACCAGGCAGAATATCCAGTCAGCATAGTGCGCCAGGGAGGTCCAGATCTTCTGGCCGTTGACGACGTACTCGTCGCCGTCGCGGACGGCTGACGTCTTCAGGCTCGCGAGGTCGGATCCCGAGCCCGGCTCGGAATAGCCCTGACACCACCAGTGCTCGCCCGACAGCAGCTTCGGCAGGAAAAAATCCTTCTGCGCCTGACTGCCGAAGGTATAGATCACCGGCCCCACCATCTGCAGCCCGAAGGGCAGGATCGGCGGAGCGTCGGCGTTGTGACATTCCTCGTCGAAGATGTGGCGCTCGGCGGGGGTCCAGCCGCAGCCGCCATGTTCCTCCGGCCACCAGCCGGCAACCCAGCCCTTGCGGTGCAGGATGCGGTGCCAGCGCAGATAGTCGTCGCGCTTCAGTTCGCGGCGGTTGCGGACCTTCTCGCGCAGATCGTCCGGCAAGTGCTCGGCCAGAAAGGCGCGCACTTCCTCGCGGAACGCCAATTCTGCGGGCGAAAACGCCAGATCCATGCTTCGTGGTCCTCCCGGCGCGCCATCTCCCCTGGCGCGCGCGGAACTCTAGCGCGAGGGCCGGAGCGCTGTCCACAATGCCCCCGCGTCAAGGCGCCGGCTCAGGTTTCCCGGATGCCCCGCAGCCTCTCCGTCCGGCGTCGCAGCAGTTCCAGCGTGAACAGCAGCATCGCCGAGACGAGGGTAAGCAGGGTCGCCACGGCGAGGATCGTCGGGCTGATCTGCTCGCGGATGCCGGAGAACATCTGCCAGGGGATCGTGCGCTGGTCGAAGGAGCCGACGAACAGCACCACCACGACCTCGTCGAAGGAGGTGATGAAGGCGAACAGCGCGCCCGAGATCACGCCGGGCGTGATCAGCGGCACGATCACCTTGAAGAAGGTCCGCGCCGGCGAGGCGCCGAGGCTGTAGGACGCCCGGGTCAGGTTGTGGTCGAAGCCCACCAGGGTCGCCGTCACGGTGATGACCACAAAGGGCGTGCCCAGCGCAGCATGGGCCAGAATGACCCCGATATGCGTGCCCTGCAGACCAACGGAACTGTAGAAGAAGAACATGCCCGCCGCGGAGATGATCAGCGGCACGATCATCGGCGAGATCAGGATCGACATGACGATGGTGCGGTAGGGCATGGTCGGCCGCGACAGGCCCAGCGCCGCAAGGGTGCCGAGCGTGGTCGAGATGATGGTCGCGAAAATGGCGATCACCACCGAGTTCCAGACCGCGCCCTGCCAGTTGGGATTGGTCAGGAAGTCCTGGTACCACTTCGTCGAATAGCCGGCCGGATCCAGCGCCAGCATCTCCGGCGTGAAGGAGAAATAGGGCACCGAATTGAACGACAGCGGGATGATGACGACCAGCGGGAAGATCAGGAAGAACAGGATCAGCGCGCAGATCACGCGGAAGGCGTAGTGCCAGACACGCTCGATCGGAGAGTAGTACGGAGGAAGCGCCGCCATCATATCAGCCCAGCTTCATGTTATCGATGCCGACGATCTTGTCGTAGAGAATGTAGAAGGCGAGCACGATGCCCAGCAGGATCACGCCGAGCGCCGCCGCCAGTCCCCAGTTCAGCGAAACCGAGATGTTGTAGGCGATGCGATTGGAGATGAAGGTGCCGTCGGTGCCGCCGACCAGTTCCGGCGTGATGTAGTAGCCGATGGCCAGGATGAACACCAGGATGGCGCCCGCGCCGATACCGGGCACCGTATTCGGGAAGTAGACCTTCCAGAACGCGGGCCAGGGATGGGCGCCCAGCGAGGTCGCTGCGCGCATGTAGCTCGGCGGAATCGTCTTCATCACGCTGTAGAGCGGCAGCACCATGAACGGCAGCAGGATATGCGTCATGGCGATCACCGTACCGGTGGCGTTGTGGATCATCGCCAGCCGGCCGTCCTCGGAGATCAGGCCGAGGAAGATGAAGGTGTCGTTGAGCACACCCTGCTGCTGCAGCAGGGCGATCCAGGATGTCGTCCGCACCAGCAGCGAGGTCCAGAAGGGCAGCAGCACGCAGATGATCAGCAGGTTGCCGATGCGCGCCGGCTGGGTGGCGATCAGATAGGCGACGGGAAAGCCGAGGACCAGCGTCAGTACCGTGATCAGCGTGCTCAGCAGCACCGTGCGGATGAACAGCTTGGAATAGATGGCGCGTTGGGAATCGACGAACTCGATGCCGCCGTCCGGCAGCGGCTTGGCGTCGATCGCGGAGAGGAAATAGCCGGCCGTGAACGGACCCGAGAACATCTTGATCGTCTGCCAGGTCGCGACATTCGCCCAATCCTTGTCGGCCTCGATGAGCTTTTCCTTGTAGGGTCCTTCCTCGATGCGCTGGGCCTTGCGGGCAGAACCGCGGAACAGGCTGGACATGCCGGAGCGCTCGTAGTTGAGACGCTGGCCCACCTTGGTGTTGGTGCGGTTCTCCTTGGCTTCCTGGAGGTCGAGAACCATCGCCTCGAATGCCGCCTCGCCGGGCAGTTCGCCCGAGGTCTCGTCCCAGTCCTCCAGCGCCTCGGTGCTGCGCGGCAGGATTTCGGCGACCATGTCGTTCTCGACCGAGCGGAGCAGCATGTCGCCGATCGGCAGCATGAAGGTGAAGAAGATGAAGGCGAAGAGCGGCAGCACGAGGCCGATCGAGATCACCTTCTTGCGGAACATCGCCCGCGCCAGGCTCGACTTCAGCGAGCGGCCGTCGGCGGTGACAAGACCGGCTTCCTTGACGGTGGTGTAACTCATCCTGCTCCCTCAAGCGCCCCCTCGATGGGTTCCGGCGCCCATGCCGGGCGGCCGTGGTCGCGGCCGTCGGGAATGGGTCCGTCCGCGCCGCGGCAATTGCAGCGGCGAATGCCGGGGCGGGCGGACCCGCCCCGGTTTCCGTCGGACGTCGGGGACTACTCCAGGAGCCAGGCCTGGAACCGCTCGTCGATGTCGTCGCGGTTGTCCGCCCAGAACTCGTAGTTGTAGAGCAGGGTGGTCTTCGAATTCTCCGGATCGGTCGGCATGTGCGGACCCATCGGGATACCGAGTTCCGCGTGATCGCCGACCAGGGGCGCCGACGACTTGCGCGCCGGGCCATAGGAGATGTACTTGGCCTGGTCCGCCAGACGCTGGGTGTCGGTGGCGAACTTCAGGTATTCCATCACCTCGGCTTCATTGTCGCCCCCCGTGGGCACGATCCAGCCGTCCAGGTCGAAGACCTGCCAGTCCCAGAGCATCTTGATCGGCTGCTTCTGCTCCTCGATGGCGGCGAACAGCCGGCCGTTGTAGGCCGAGGCCATCACGACCTCGCCGTCGGCGAGAAGCTGCGGCGGCTGCGCGCCCTTGGTCCACCAGACGACACTGTCCTTGATGGTGTCGAGCTTGGCGAGCGCACGCTCGACGCCTTCCCGGGTGCCGAGCACGTCATAGACGTTGGCCGGATCGACGCCATCGCAGATCAGCGCCCATTCCATGTTGTTGATGGGGTTCTTTTCCATCGACCGCTTGCCGGGGAAATTCTGCAGGTCGAAGACGTCGCAGACGCTGGTCGGCTCCTTGTCCAGCATGTCGTGGCGGTAGCCCCAGGTGGTGGAGTAGACGATCTGCGGAATGAAGCATTCCGAAACGATCAGGTCGCCGAAGTCTTCCGAGGCCGGCGTGCCGTCCGGTGCAGGCGCCAGCACGGCGTCATGGTCGATCGGCTTGGCAAGACCTTCGTCGCAGAGACGGATGGCGTCCGCGGCGACCACGTCGACCAGATCCCAGGTGACGTTGCCGGCCTCGTTCATCGCCCTGAGCTTGGCCACGGCCTCGCTCGAGGAATCGTCGTTCACGATCGATACCTCGGGATTATTCTTCATGTAGGGATCGTGATAGGCGTTCTGCTGGCTCGCGGAATACGCGCCGCCCCAGCTCACGATCACCAGTTCGGTGTCCGCCGACGCGTTGCCGGCAAAGCCGCCGGCCGCCGCCGCCATGGCCGCGGCTGCGGCCGTTAGTGCGAAGCGTTTCATGGATGCCTCCTTGTTGCTACTCGCGCTGCTTGCGCCCTGTTCGGCGTCACAGACCTTCGGGCCAGTCGAGGGCCCGGCAATCGCGTGTCCGCCACCCGAGGGCGACTTCATTGCCGGGCGACAGCCCGGCACGTTCGGTTGAATTCGGTATCTTGACGACGAAATCGTCGCGGCCGCAGACGGTCATGCGCGTGCGGATGTGGTCGCCGAGATAGATCAGCTCCTCCACCCGCCCTTCGACCCGGGAATCGCAGGCCTCGGCCTCTTCGCCCATGCGCACCCGCTCGGGCCGCAGCGACAGCATGGTCTCGCTGCCCACGCCCTCATGGCCGATCGAGAGCGCACGAACCTTTTCGCCGGTTTTCAGCGTCACGACGCACTGATCGCCCTCGACGCTCTCGACGCGGCCGGTGAGCTTGTTGTTCTCGCCGATGAACTGCGCCACGAAGGCGTTGTCGGGCCGTTCGTAGAGCGCGTCGGGCTCGGCCAGCTGCTGGATCACGCCGTCGTTGAACACCGCGATGCGGTTGGACATCGTCAGCGCCTCCGACTGGTCGTGGGTGACGTAGACCACGGTGATGCCGAGATTGTCGTGGATGTGCTTGATCTCGAACTGCATCTGTTCGCGGAGCTGCTTGTCCAGCGCGCCGAGCGGTTCGTCCATGAGCACCAGCTTCGGATCGAAGACCAGCGCCCTGGCCACGGCGACACGCTGCTGCTGGCCGCCGGAGAGCTGCGCCGGGCGGCGATGGCCCAGCTCCGGCAACTGAACCATCTCCAGCGCCCGCTGCACCCGCTCCTCGATCTCGGCGCGCCCCATCCGGCGCACGCGCAGCGGAAAGGCCAGGTTCTCGGCCACCGTCATGTGGGGAAACAGAGCGTAGTTCTGGAACACCATACCGATGTCGCGCTTGTGCGGCGGCACGTTGTTCAGATGGTTGCCGTCGAGGACGACCTTGCCGTGGGTGGGGGTCTCGAAACCTGCCAGCATCATCAGGCAGGTGGTCTTTCCGGAACCGGAAGGACCAAGCATCGTCAGGAATTCACCCTTGGCGATATCAAGATTCAAGTTTTTGACGACTAGCGTTTCGCCATCATAACTTTTCTGGACTTCCTGGAAGCTGACGAAAGGATCGCCCGCCGCCACGGTTGCGGTCGCATCGTTCATGAAGTCTTTTCTTACCGTCCCTTGCCGACGTTGGTCGCTCTACTGCGTGCCTGCCGATTTTCTTTCGGCTTCGACCCGCAACCTCCCGAAGGCGCTGCTACGATGTCAGTTTTGCGTCGGGCGCGCAACCCGCCTGTCGAAAATCAGAATTGACGCAGCAGACGATCAAGGTAATCGAGTTCGTTTTCGCTGCGATGGCGCTGCCCCGAACGCTTGCGCAACTCATCGAGTATTTCCCGTGATCGCTGCAATGCGCCCTTGTCCGGCACCATGTCGCCGGAGGTGTCGCCCCAGCTCTCCGCCGGGGTCCGGCCGAGCGGGTCGGTGTCCTCGCCGTCGATGCCGGCCTGGCCGGCGCCCTGGTCGCTCTGGCCCTCGTTCTCGCCGCGATTGGCCATGTCCTCGAGCACCGACTCCGTGCCCCGGCGCAGCTGATCCAGCGCCTGATCCTGCCGGTCCAGCGCCCCGTCCCGGTCGCCCTGGCCCAGCGAGCCCTCGGCGCCGCGCATCGACTGCTCGGCCTGACCCAGCTCGTCGGGAATGCGGCCCATGCCCTCGCCCAGCCGCCGCATCAGTTCGCCCAGCTGGCGCCGCAGCGCCTCCTGCTGCTGGGCCAGATCCCCGTCGCCCGGCTGACCGCCCTGTCCCTGCCGGGGCTCGCCGCGCTCGCCTTGCTGGCCCTGACGCCCCTGACGACCGGGCGGCGTGAAGGGGTTGCGCTGGGTGGGCAGGCGGGAATTCGGCTGGTTGCGGCGCTGCTGGCGCTTGTAGGTCTCGTCCATGAGCTCCTGCTGGCGCTGCATCATGCGGCCCAGTTCGTCCAGCATCTGCGCGCCCTCCTGCTGGCCCTGGGCTGATTGCGGGCGTTTGCCCATCTGCAGGTTCTCCAGCATCTCCTGAAGCTGGGAGAGCATGTCGCGCGCCTGGTCTCGCGCGCCCGACCGCGACAGCTCCCGCGCCCGGTCGAGAATGTCGGCGAGATCCCGCTGATCCATGGTCTCGCCGTCCTGCATCTCAGGCAGTTCCTCGCCGCGCTGCATTTGTTCCATCGCCTGCTGCTGCAGGGCCTGGAGATATTCGTCCATCGCCTGCTGCAGTTCGTCCATCAGGCGCTGGATCTCCTCCTCCGAGGCGCCGCTGGCCAAGGCTTCCTGCAGTTTCTGCTGGATGTCGCGAAGTTTCTTCAGCGCCACGGATATCTGGCCCTCCTCGATGCGCAGCGCCGTGCGCCAGAGCAGCTCCTCATTGTCGGAGAGGACGCCGGGCGCGCCGCTTTCGGCCAGTTCCGCCCGCGCCAGCGAAAGCATCAGATGCGCGGCCAGGTCATCGTCGTAGACGCCCGGATTGATCTGCAGCGCGCTGATCGCGCGCACCACCCATTCGCGATGCGCGTCGGCGTCGACAATGAGCTTGCGGCGCTGTTCGATGACCGCGCGCGCCGCCGGCTGGGAGAACTGCCGCGCGGGAAGTGTCATTTCCAGCACGCCGCTGTCGGCGGTCTGCCCCGCCTGGTCCCGGGCCCGGAGATGGAAGGTGACCGGCAGGCCGGCCCACCGGTGCGCGGTCAGATCGCGAAAGACAACGTCCTCGATACTGCGCTGTCCCCGGCCCGGCAGGGGCAGATCGAGCACCAGTTCCTCCCCCTCGCCATCCGCGCGCCGTATATGGGCGCTGATCGAGGTCAGACCGTAGTCGTCGGTTGCGTGATAGCCGATCCGCATCGCGCCGCGGAGCGACGTCTCGATATCCTTGGTGATTTCCACCGCGGGCGGCGCGTCCGGAATGATCTCGATCATCCAGCGGCCGAGGACTTCGCCATCGTTCTCGATGCCCAGCGGACCGCCGGAAGTGAGTTCCGTCTCGAACTGCGCGTCCCGTTCGCTCACGGCCTCGAAGGCGCGCACCGTCTCGCCCTGCCGCATCTCCGGCAGGCCGGACCCGTGATAACGGGCCAGCAGGCGGCTGTTGACCGGCACCTGCAGCGTCCGGGTCTCCGCCCCCGCCATCGCCGAAATGAACATCGGCGGATGGCCGGTATAGGCCGGCGGGGTGATCCAGGCCTCCATCACCGCCGGCTCCGTGCCGGCCGGCGCGAAGCCCGGCTCCAGCGCGGCCTGCAGGTTGTCGCCGAAACGCTGCCCGCTCGCGGCGACGCCCAGCACCAGCAACAGGACCGCGGCGAAGCGCAGGGCGTAAGGATCGCGGCGCGCCGTATCCGGCTTCGGCGCCGGCACGGTCAGGGCGTCGATCCGTTCCGCCATGCGGCGGCGATGGGCTTCCCACAGCCCCGCCGCGGCCGGATCGCGGCCGCCCAGCGCCATACGGTCGCCGACGGCCGTCAGCGGCCGGTGGCTGACACCTTCGCCCTCAAGGCGCCGGGTGACCTCGGCCGCCGAGGGCGGATGGAACAGGATCAGGGATCTGACGCCCAGCCCGGCCACGGCCAGGAGCCAGAGACCGATCAGGGCAAGATGCAGATATCCGGGCAGCGCGCTCCAGAGACCCGCGGCGGTTGCCGCCAGGCCGACGCAGAGCAGCGCCGCCGGCGCCCAGAGCAGCGGCGTCAGGCGTTCGAGGATCAGCGAGGTTCGGGTCAGCAGTCTCTTGCGGCGAAGGCGTCGCCGGGCGTCGGCGTCGAGAATGTCGTGGGCCGTCGGTCTATCTGCTGGCGACATTCACGCTCCTTTCGCCGAGCCCCCCCGGGCCGCACCGCCGCGCAGCCACTCAGGTATCTGGTCCCTCGCGATCAGGCTTTCCAGATCCTCGCGCGGACGGACCACGGCGAAACGATCGCCGTCCACCATCACCTCGGCGACCAGTGGCCGGGTATTGTAGGTCGACGACATCACCGCGCCATAGGCGCCCGCAGTCTCGAAACAGACGATATCACCCGCGGCGAGAGGGGGCACTTCACAATCCCGAGCGAACATGTCGCCGCTCTCGCAGACCGGCCCGACCAGGTCGACTTTCTCGAAGGCGCTGTCTGGCGCCGGCTCGCGTTCGGTCATCACCTCGTGGCGGGCGTCGTACATCGCCGGGCGGATGAGGTCGTTCATCGCCGCGTCGAGGATGATGAATTTCCGGTCCTGCCCCTGTTTGACGTAGATCACCGAGGCCATCAGCACGCCCGCGTTCCCGGCGATCATCCGGCCCGGCTCGAAGATCAGTTCACAGCCCAGATTGCCGACCGTGCGCTGGACGACGCCGGCATAGGCGTCCGGATGCGGCCAGGGCGCGTTGCGTTCGTAGGGAATGCCCAGACCGCCGCCCAGATCGACCGAACGGATGGCATGGCCGTCATCGCGCAGCGCGTGGACCAGTTCCGCAACCTTCGCGAAGGCGCGTTCGAACGGCGTCAGGTTGGTGAGCTGGGAGCCGATGTGGACGTCCACGCCGACGATCTCGATGGACGGGTGGGTCGCGGCCCAGCGGTAGATCTCCCTGGCGCGTTCGAACGGCACGCCGAACTTGTTTTCCTTCTTGCCGGTGGAGATCTTGGCGTGGGTCTCCGCGTCCACGTCCGGGTTGACGCGGAAGGCAACCGGCGCTCGCAGGCCCATCGAGCCCGCAACCGCGGCCAGCACTTCCAGCTCCGGCTCGCTTTCCACGTTGAACTGCCGGATGCCGGCCTCCAGCGCGGCCCGCATCTCCGGAGCCGTCTTGCCGACGCCGGAGAAGACGATCTTTCCGCCCGGAATGCCGGCGGCCAGGGCGCGCCGGAGTTCGCCCAGGGAGACGACATCGGCGCCGGAGCCGAGATCAGCCAGCACCCGGATCACGGCCTGGTTGGAGTTCGCCTTCAGCGAATAGCAGATCAGATGCTTCACACCCGGCGAGGCGCTGGCCAGGGCGCCGGCGAAGACCTTGTAGTGCCGCCGGAGCGTCGCCGCCGAATAGACATAGGCCGGCGTGCCGACCTCCGCCGCGATCGTCGCCAGCGGCACGCCCTCGGCATGGAGCCGGCCGCCGCGGTAATCGAAATAGTTCATTGCTGCTTCTTCTCCTCGGCGTCCACGGACGCCGCAGCGGCGGCTGCTTCCGAAGGCGTCTTCGGATTGCCCTTCTTGCCGCAGGCGCCGAGCGCCAGGACGGCGACGGCCAACAGGATCAGGAGAGGTCTCATGCCAGCTTCTCCTTCCAGCGTTCGATCTGGGCGCGGACCTGCGCCGGCGCGGTGCCGCCATAGGAGTTGCGCCCGTGCACGGCGCGCTCGACGGTCAGCGCCTCGAAAACGGCCTCGCTCACGCCGGGCGCGATCGAGCGGAGCTCCTCCAGCGAGAGGTCGCCCAGGTCGCAGCCCTTCGCTTCGGCCATGCGCACGGCGGCGCCGGTGGCGTGATGGGCCTCGCGGAAAGGCATGTCGAGGTTCTGCACCAGCCAGTCGGCGAAGTCGGTGGCGGTGGCGAAACCCTGGGCGGCCGCGCGGCCCATCGCGCCGGCATCCGGCGACATGTCGGCGATCATCCCGGTCATGGCCGTGACCGACAGCTCGATCGTGTCGGCGGCGTCGAAGACCGCCTCCTTGTCCTCCTGCATGTCCTTGCCATAGGTCATGGGCAGGCCCTTCATGACCGTCGTCAGCGCGACATAGGAACCGGTGATGCGGCCGATCTTGGCCCTGACCAGTTCGGCGGCGTCGGGATTTCGTTTCTGCGGCATGATCGACGAGCCGGTCGAGAAGGCATCCGACATCTTCACAAAACCGAACTGCGCCGAAGACCAGATCACCAGTTCCTCCGCCAGGCGCGACAGGTGCATCGCGCAGACGCTGGCGGCGTGCAGGTAGTCCAGGGCGAAGTCCCGGTCGGAGACCGAGTCCAGACTGTTCGCCGTCGGCCGGTCGAAACCCAGCGCAGCCGCCGTTGCTTCCCGGTCGATCGGGAAGGAAGTGCCGGCCAGGGCAGCCGCGCCGAGCGGGCATTCATTCAGCCGTCGCCGCGTTTCGGCGAAGCGGTCGCGGTCACGCGCCGTCATCTCCAGATAGGCCATCATGTGATGGCCGAAGGTCACCGGCTGCGCCACCTGCAGGTGAGTGAAGCCGGGCATCGCGGTCTCGGCGTGGGCTTCGGCCTGCGCCAGCAGCGCCCGCTGGAAGTCGGCCAGCATGCCGTCCAGGCGGTCGATGGCGTCGCGCAGCCAGAGCCTGAAGTCGGTCGCCACCTGGTCGTTACGGCTGCGCGCGGTGTGCAGACGGCCCGCGGCATCGCCGATCAGCTCGCGCAGGCGCGCCTCCACGTTCATGTGGATGTCCTCCAGCGCGGCGGAGAATTCGAACCGGCCCTCACCGATCTCTCGCAGGATCGTGTTCAGCCCGTCGGTGATGGCCGTCAGGTCTTCCCTTGTCAGCACACCCCGATCGGCCAACATGGTCGCATGCGCGATCGAACCCCGGATGTCCTGGGCATAGAAGCGCTTGTCATAATCGATGGAGGCGTTGATCTTCTCCATCACCTTCGCGGGGCCGCCGGCGAAACGGCCGCCCCACATGATATTGCTGGCATCTTTGTCGGACATGGATACCCGGAGGACCTGAATGAAGTTGCGTCTGCTGCCGGCGCTCGTCGCCATCACGTTCCTTAATCTGACTGCCGCGGCAGCGGAACCCCCGCTGGCGAAATTCGCCGCCGGCGAGGTGGCGAACTTCACCGCACACGCGGAGCCCAGGCCGCTGGAGGCGATCGCGTTCCAGGACGCCGATGGCGCCGAGAGGAGCCTGGCCGACTTCGAGGGACAGGTGGTGCTGGTCAATCTCTGGGCGACGTGGTGCGCGCCGTGCCGGCACGAGATGCCCTCGCTGGACCGGCTGGCCGAAGCCATCGACGATCCGGATTTCAGCCTGGTGGCGATCTCGCTGGACCGGTCGGGCGCCGACAAGGCGAAGGCTTTCCTGGACGAAATCGGGGTGGAGAACCTGGATTTCTACATCGATCCCACGGCGCGGACCGGCATGCGCCTGCAGGCGTTCGGCCTGCCGGTCACCATACTGATCGGGCGCAGCGGCCGGGAACTCGGCCGTCTCGTCGGTCCGGCGGAGTGGGACAGCGAGGAAGCCCAGGATCTGATCCGCGCGGCGCTGGCCGGCGGGTCCTGAGCGGGCCGGTCAGCCGCTGGCGCGGGGAATCTCGACCTGACGGTGGATCGACACCGACAGGATCAGACCAAAACCGATCAGCAGCGTCAGCATGGCCGTGCCGCCATACGAGATCAGCGGCAGCGGCACGCCCACGACCGGCAGGATGCCGGTGACCATGCCCACATTGATGAAGACGTAGAGGAAGAACGTCGCGGCGATGCCGATCGCCACCAGCCGGCCGAACTGGTTGCGGCTGCGGAAGCCGATCACATAGGCGTAGATCAGGATCAGCGTGTAGATCGCCAGCAGCGCCAGCCCGCCCATCATGCCGAATTCCTCCGCCAGCATGGTGAAGATGAAGTCGGTGCGCATCTCGGGCAGGAAGTTGAGGTGGCTCTGCGTGCCCTCGAGAAATCCCTTGCCGGAGACGCCCCCCGAGCCCAGCGCGATCTTCGACTGCAGGATGTGATAGCCCGCGCCCAGCGGATCGCGCTCCGGGTTGAAGAAGGTCATCACCCGGCCCTTCTGGTAGTCGTGGAGCTGCGACCAGGCGATCGGCAGGGCGGCGACGGCCACGGCGATGGCGAGCGCGAACTTCCAGATCCGCACGCCGGCGAGGAAGAAGATCACCGCGCCGCCCGCGGCCAGCAGCAGGGCCGTGCCGAGATCGGGCTGGCGCAGCACCAGAGCCGTCGGAACGGCGATCAGCAGCAAGGGCGGGACCAGCCACAGCACCCGCCCCGCCTCCTCCAGCGAAAGTCCGTGGAAATAGCGCGCGAGCGCCAGCACGAGCGCGATCTTCATCAACTCGGACGGCTGCAGGTTGATGAAGCCGAGGCTGATCCAGCGGGTCGCGCCCATGCCCGTGGTGCCGGCGACCTCGACGCCGATGAGCAGGACCAGCGCGCCGAAATAGATCAGATAGGCCCAGCGCATCCAGAAGCGGATGTCGATCAGGGCGATCACCACCATCAGCGCCAGACCGACGCCGAAGCGCATCATCTGCCGGATCGCCCACGGCTCGAGCGAGCCGTTGGCGGCCGAATAGAGCATGGCGAAACCGATGCCCGCGACCAGCGCGAGCAGCACAACCAGGCCCCAGTTCAGGGCGAGCAGCTTGCGGCCCAGGCCCAGATGCGCGTCGCCCCTGCGATAGGTCATTGCCACGGCTCAGCCCTCCTCCGAGACCGGGGCACGCCCCGCGACCTCGGGCTTGGAGGGATCCAGGCGAAGGGTCTCCTCCAGGATATCGCGGGCGATCGGCGCCGCCGTCGAGGAGCCGCTGCCGCCGTGCTCGGCGACCACAGCGATGGCGTAGCGCGGCGCGTGGACAGGCGCGTAGGCGACGAACAGCGCGTGATCGCGGCTGCGCCACTCCAGTTCCTCGTTCTTGAGCACGCCCGAAAGCCGCTCGGCCTTGGTGATGCGGCGCACCTGGGCGGTGCCGGTCTTGCCCGCCATCTCCCAGCCCTCCCGATCGATGCTGGAGGCGCGCGCCGTACCCCGTTCGCCGTTGACCACGCGGTTCATGCCCTCCCGCACCAGATCCAGCGCCTCGACGGAAATGCCGAGGGGCGCGGGTTCGGCGGCGAGTTCATCCGCCGGCCGGCGCAGGATCGTCGGCGTGACGGCATGGCGGCCGTTGGCGAGGCGCGCGGTCATGGTGACGAGCTGCAGCGGCGTCGTCAGCAGATAGCCCTGGCCGATACCGGCGATCAGCGTCTCGCCGAGCTGCCAGGATTCGCCGAAATGCGCCTCCTTCCACATCTTGCGCGGCACCAGCCCGGCGCTCTCGCCCGGCAGATCGGGCAGCAGCTTCCGGCCCAGGCCGAGTTTCTCGGCCATGTCGGCGATGCGCTCGATGCCGACCTTGCGGGCGATGTCGTAGAAGTAGATGTCGCAGCTCTGGGTGATTGCCTCGGTCAGATTCATCCAGCCGTGCCCCCAGCGTTTCCAGCAATGGAAGGTGTGGTTGCCGAGCTGGTGGCGGCCATTGCAGAAGACCCGATGTCCCGCGTCGATGGCCCCGGCCTCCAGCGCCGCCAGCGCCACGGCCATCTTGAAGGTGGAACCCGGCGGGTAGCGGCCGGCGACGGCCTTGTTGGTCAGGGGATTGCGGGGATTGGTCGTCAGACGCCGCCATTCCGCGTTGCTGAGCCCGACGTTGAAGGCATTGGGATCGAAGGTCGGCGTGGAGGCCATGACCAGCAGTTCGCCGGAATGGACATCCATCACCACGACCGAACCGCTGTTGCCCGCGAACCGGCGCATGGCGAAGCGCTGCAGCCGAGCGTCAAGTGTCATGCGGACGTCGGCGCCGGGCCGGCCCTCGGTGCGGGAGAGTTCGCGGATCACACGGCCGAAAGCGTTGACCTCGACGCGCTGATTGCCGGCCGCACCCCGCAGCCGGGATTCCTGGCTGCGTTCCAGCCCGCGCTTGCCGACGCGGAATCCGGGCAGTTCCAGTAACGGGTCGCCGTCGCCGTTCTTCAGGTCGGCCTCCGAAACCGGGGCGACATAGCCGACGGCATGGGCCAGGTGCGCGCCATAGGGATAGTCCCGGGTGTCGCCCACATCGAGCTGGATGCCGGGCAGTTCGGGACTGCGCACGTTGATCCGCGCGAATTCCTCCCATGTCAGGTTGTCGACCACAGCGATGGGCACGAAGCTGCGCTTGCGCGCAGCCTCCTTCAGCACCCGCTCCCGTTCATGGTCGCTGACGGACACGATGCGGTTCAACGCATCCAGGGTTCCGGACACCGAACTCGTCTGCTCGGGCACGATGACGACGCGGAAATTCTGGCGGTTGGTCGCCACGGGCAGGCCGTTGCGGTCGAGGATACGCCCGCGCGGCGGGGCCAGCAGGCGCAGGTTCATGCGGTTCTCGTCGGCCTGCATACGGTATTGGTCGGATTCCAGCACCTGCAGGTAATAGAGCCGCCCCGCCAGCAGTCCCATCAGGCCGAGCTTGGCCCCGCCCAGGATCGCCGCCCGCCGGGTGAAGACGGGAAACCGCGCCTTCTCGACCCGCTGCTTCACGCCGGCTGCTCCTGTCCGAGGCGGTGCGCGACATAGAGCAGCGGCGCAGCGACGAAGGGAAACAGCGCCACAGTCGAACCGGCCTGCAGCATCACATCGCCGATCGGCACGATCTCGGCGAAGTAGATGCAGGCGATCAGCCACTGGGCGAGAGCGGCCGGCAGTGCGATCACGGCGAAGCCGGCCCAGGCCAGGGCGAAGGGCCGTCCGACCAGAAAACGGCGCTGCCCGGCGCAGACCGCCTGCACGACCATCAGCAGCAGCGCGTTGAGACCCAGCGGACCGCCGGTAACGAGATCCTGCGCAAGGCCGATCAGGAAGGCCAGCCAGTGAGGCATCAGATCGGGCCGCTGCACCGCGAAGACGAAGACGGCGATCATGCCGAAGGCCGGCAGGACCGGACCGACCAGAGGTGCGCCGATGGGGACGCTGCCGACCAGGATCAGAAGCACAGTCACCAGCCCCGGCAGCGCCAGCAGCAGCCTGGACGGATGCCAGATGCGGTCGTCGCTCACGGCCCGTTGGCCCCCGGGTCCAGCGATGGCGGGCTGTAGCGCAGCACGTTGACCATCTCCAGCCGCGACCATTCGACAAAGGGCCGGATACGCACGTCTCCCTGTTCGGCTCGGGCGACCACGCCCACCGGCAGGCCGGGCGGGAAGACGCCGCCATGGCCGGAGGTGACGATGCGGTCGCCGGGACGCGCCCGGGTCTCCGCCTCCATGAATTCCAGACGCGGCCGGGCGGTATTGTCGCCGGAAAGGATGGCGCGGCGGCGGCTGTCCTCGACCAGGACGGGCACGCGGCTGTTGAGGTCGGTGATCAGCAGGATGCGCGAGGCATTGCGGCCCGTCTCCGTCACCCGCCCGACCAGGCCGCGGGCATTGACGACGGCCTGCTGCGGGGCGACGCCGTCGCGTTCGCCGGCGGCCAGCACCAGGGTGCGGACGAACGGCCCGCCGCTTTCGCCGATTACCCGGGCGGTGATGTAGCGGACATCGTCGTGACTGCGCACGCTGAGCAGGCTGCGATACTGGGCGTTGTCGCGCTCCAGCTGCCGCGCGACTTCCTGCCAGTGCATCAGCCGGGCGTTCTCCTCGCGCAGCCGGGCGTTCTCTTCGTAGACCCGGAGGACGCTGTCCGCCTCCTCCAGGGCCGCGTTGACCGCGGCAACGGGGCGGGAAAGCACGTCCAGCACGGGGGCGGCGACGTCCAGAATCGCCGTCCGCGCCCTTTCGACCGCAGGCAGGCCCGAACCGCCTGCCGCGAGCAACATCACCGACGCCGCCACAAGGGCCGCCAGGGAAAAGCGGTTCACCAGCAAGCTCATGGGACTTGCCATACGTGCCGCCAGCGGTTTCGACGGACGTCGCACGCTACACTCAACCCCTCATTCGGAAGCGTTGTATCGTTGCCGGGACAACGGAAACGATAATCCGTTCTAGCCGCTGCCGATTGGGACCGCTAGTCATAATTCACGGGCCTTGACAAGTGATGAACCGGCGGCGTTTCAGGAGAGATCAAGGTTCCAGTTCGGTATCCCAGTAGAGGTAGTCCCGCCAGCTGTCGTGCAGATAATTCGGCGGGAAGGAGCGGCCGACATCGTTGAGTTGATGGACCGTCGGGCGCATCGGCGCACGGCGCGGATGCATCTGGGCGCGGGCCGGCATGCGGCCGCCCTTGCGAATGTTGCACGGCGCGCAGGCGGCGACGACATTCTCCCAGGTCGTGCGCCCACCGGCCCGGCGCGGGATCACGTGGTCGAAGGTCAGATCCTCCGTCGAGCCGCAATACTGGCAACGGAAGCGGTCGCGCAGGAACAGGTTGAAGCGCGTGAACGCCGGATAGGCGGCGGGCCGGATGTATTCCTTCAGCGCGATGACGCTGGGCAACTGCATCGAGAGGCTGGGGCTGGATACCTGCCGGTCGTAAAACTGGATGATGTTGACCCGCTCCAGATAGGCGGCCTTCACGGCCTCCTGCCAGGGCCAGACCGAGAGCGGAAAATAGCTGAGCGGCCGGAAATCCGCATTGAGCACCAGCGCGGGATATTTCTCGGGCTTCAGATACACGGGCTTGCCCCCAGGCGAATCCTTAACTGTTCAGGCCGCGTGCGGATTGTCTCTCCGGCGAATCGAAAGCGCAACCGCTTAGGGAATCCATATCCGGTGGCGCTGACGGAAATATGACACAAGATATCCCTCAGCCGATGGCGCAGGATACGGGACCGGCGCAGCGGAGCCGGCCGGCGAAGGCCAGCGCGAGATGCCGCGTGGCGATCTCGATGCCGTCCGGAGCGATGCCGTGACCGATGCCGGCGGAGATGTGGAAGGCGACCGGCACGCCGGCGCGTCCGAGGCCGGCCGCGGCCCAGAACATGGCCAGCGGCGGCACCAGGTCGTCCTGGTCGCCGTGGACCAGTTGCACCGGCACCGGCGCGACCTGCTCCCCGGCCAGCGCCTCCGGACCCAGCAGGGCGCCGGAAAAGCCGACGATGGCCGCCGGCGGTGTCGGCCGGCGCAGTCCCAGATGCAGCGACATCATCGTGCCCTGGCTGAACCCGACCAGCGCCAGCGCGCCGCCGTCGAGCCCGTGGCGCGCCAGCTCTTCGTCGATGAACCCATCGAGCGCCGGGGCTGCGTCGGTGGCGCGGTCGGCCATCGCCGCATAGCGTTCGGCCAGCCTCTCGGGATCGCGGCTCATCATCGCCGGATCGTCCAGCGAGATCGGAAACCACTCCCGCCCGATGGGCGCCGAACCGCAGGGGTCCGGACCGTCGGGCGCCACGAATGCGGCCTCCGGCAGGGCGCGCTGCAGATAGGGCGCCAGCGCGATCAGGTCATTGCCGTCGGCGCCATAGCCATGCACCAGGACGACGAGCTGTTTCGGCTTGCCGCCGCTGGCAGGCGGCACGCGGGGGCCGGAGAGCTGTTTCATGGAGCCTTCACCATCAAGGGAACATTCACACCGAAACCGGATCGGCGCGCCGGCGGGTGACGCCATAATAGCGCCAGAGCAGACGCGCGGCGACGCCGCGATGGGGCCGCCATGCTTCCGCCATGGCGGCGAGCTGGTTTTCGTCGGGCCGCGCCGGCAGACCCTTGAGATCCTGCGCCGCCGCCTGCAGCGCCAGATCGCCCGCCGGAAAGATATCGGGGCGCTGCAGCGCGAACAGCAGATAGACTTCGGCCGTCCAGCGCCCGATGCCCTTCACCGCCGTCAGCGCCGCCATCGCCTCGGCGTCGGTCATGGACTTGAGCCGCCGCAGCGGCAGGTCGCCGTCGGTCACCGCCTGCGCCAGCGCGCGCGTGTAGACCATCTTCGGGCGGCTCAGGCCGAAGCCGCGCAGCGCTTCCTCGTCATGATCGAGGTAGCGGCGGGCCGAAAAGGGCTTCGTCCCCGCCTCTACGCGGGCCCAGATCGCACGCGCCGACGCGACGGAGACCTGCTGCTCGACGATCAGCATCATCAGGGACTTGAGACCCGGCGCGCGGCTGCGGTCTGGCAGTGCGCCGGCGACCTGCCGCGCGCGCCGGAGATCCGGGTCGGCAGCGAACAGCGCCTCCATCGCCGCCCGAAGCTCCGGCGTCTCTCCCGATTTGAAGCGCAGTGACATGGAACGCTAAATAGAGCGCAGCCACCGTCACTGTCGAGCCAGCATGACCTTCATCACCCGCTTCGCGCCCAGTCCCACTGGCCCCCTTCACCTGGGCCACGCCCTCTCGGCGCTGCTGTGCGGCGAGGCGGCCAGGATGGCCGGGGGCCGCCTGCTGCTGCGCATCGAGGACATCGACACGACGCGATGCAGGCCCGAATACGAGGCGATGATCTTCGACGATCTCGCCTGGCTCGGCCTCGCCTGGGAGGAACCGGTCTGGCGGCAGTCGGAGCGTATGCCACACTACCGCGCCGCGCTGGCGGCGCTGGAACGCCGCGGGCTGGTCTATCCCTGCTTCTGTACCCGCGCCGATGTCCGGGAACTGGCGACGGCGGAGGGTCTGGAGGGGCCCATCTACCCCGGCACCTGCCGCGCGCTGCCGCGGGAAGCGGCGCGCGCGCGCATCGCCGCAGGCGAGCCGGCGGCCTGGCGGCTGGATCTCGCCGCCGCACTAGGGGCGGCCGGGCCGGTGACCTGGACGGACGCCCGTGCCGGCGCGCAGACATGGGACGGCAGGGGCTGGGGCGACGTGGTGCTGGCCCGCAAGGACATCGGCACGAGCTATCACCTCGCGGTGACGGTCGACGACGCCGCCCAGGGGATCACCGACGTGATCCGCGGGCTCGACCTGTTTCACGCCACCCATGTGCACGTCCTGCTGCAGCGCCTGCTGGGGCTGGCGACGCCACACTACGCCCATCACGAACTTCTGACCGGCGAGGACGGCGTCAAGCTGTCCAAGCGTCATGGCGCGGAAAGCCTGCGGAGCCTCATCGATTCGGGACTCGACCGGGCGGGCCTGGCGCGGCTTCTCGTCGCGCGGGGGGCGCCCGCGCGGATTCTGCATATGGACACCCCTTTCCCGTCACAATGATATGGGTACTATCCGCCAACGCCAGTTGGAGGCAGCCGGTTCTTGAGCGCGATGGACACAGACAGAGGCCGCGATGCGCGCGGTCCGATGACCAATCTGGGACGGCTGACCCGCTATCGGCTCATCATTCCCCTGAAACGCGGCCAGATGCCGCCCGAGCACGTCGCCCGGGGTGTCGCCGTCGGCCTCGCCGTGGCCTTCACGCCGACGGTCGGGATCCAGCTCATCGCCGTTTTCGGCATCTGGGCGCTGGCGCGGGCCATCGCCACCCGGTTCCAGTTCCACCTCGTGGCCGCATTGGCCTGGGTGTGGGTGACCAACATCTTCACCATCGGCCCGATCTACTACACCTTCCTGCTCACCGGACAGCTCATGCTCGGCCGTTTCGACGAACTCGGCTCGATCGGTTTCGGCACCTTCACGGCCCAGCTCACTGACGTCGTGAACGCCGATTCCAGTTTCCTGGAAGGGCTCTGGATCGGCACGCTCACGCTGTTCAAGGTCTGGGGCCTGCCCCTGTTCATCGGCTCGATTCCCTGGGCCGTGGGGACAGCATGGATCGGCTATGTCTGGTCCAGGCGATTCATCATCCGCTTCCGCGAGGCGCGCCAGAAGCGCTGGGCAAGGAAACTGCAGCGCCGCGACCAGCACGACGCGGGCGGTCCGCCAGCCTGAAACGGGGCCCGCGGCGGCAACCCCGGGACAGCCTTTCAGAAATCCGATTTGCCCCCTTGCACGGACGGCGCTTGCCCCTATTGTCCGGGCTTCATGGACCATGCGGACGACGCCTTCGATCTGCCCTTCCCCCACCGGCACCTGCTGGGGACGCAGAACCTCAGCCGTGGCGACATCGAGCGTATTCTTGACCTGTCGGAGCGGTTCATCGACCAGAACCGGCAGGCCAACAAGCATCGCACCGATCTCTACGGCCGAACCCAGATCAACCTGTTCTTCGAAAATTCGACGCGGACGCTGACCTCCTTCGAACTGGCGGGCAAGCGCCTCGGTATCGACGTCATCAACATGAATACCGAAGTCTCCTCCACCAAGAAGGGCGAGACCCTCATCGACACGGCGATGACGCTGAACGCCATGCACCCCGACGTGCTGGTGGTCCGCCATCCCGATTCGGGCGCGGTGGACCTGCTGGCCCAGAAGATGGACTGCGCCGTCATCAACGCCGGCGACGGCAAGCACGAACATCCGACCCAGGCGCTGCTGGACGCCCTGACCATCCGCCAGCGCCTGAAGCGTCTGGAGGGTCTCACGGTCGCGATCTGCGGCGATGTGGCCCACAGCCGGGTGGCGCGGTCCAACATCCATCTGCTGAACACGATGGGCGCGCATGTCCGCGTGATCGCCCCGCCGACGCTGCTGCCGACGGGGATCGCCCGGCTCGGCGCCACGCCCTTCATCGACATGCGCGAGGGACTGAAGGACGCCGACGTGGTGATGATGCTGCGCCTTCAGCGAGAGCGGATGACCGGCTCCTTCCTGCCATCCGTGCGCGAATACTTCCACTATTACGGGCTCGATCACGACAAGCTGGCCTGCGCCAAGCCGGACGCGCTGATCATGCATCCGGGGCCGATGAACCGGGGCGTGGAGATCGATACGGAGGTCGCCGACGACATTCACCGCAGCGTCATCCGCGAACAGGTCGAGATGGGCGTTGCCGTACGCATGGCCGTGCTGCTGCTGCTGACGCCGAAACAGGGCAACGGGGGACCGGCCAATGGCTAGCCACCGCATCGCCTACATGAACGGCCGCATTCTGGATCCCGCCAGCGGCCGTGACGAAACGGGCCATCTGCTGATCGAGGATGAGCGGATCGCCGCCGTCGGCCCTGACATCTTCCCCAGAGGCCTGCCGGACCGGACCGAGGTCGTCGACCTCGCCGGCCTCTGCCTGGCGCCGGGACTGGTGGACATGCACGTCGTGGTCGGGGAGCCGGGCGCGGAGCACAAGGAAAGCTTCGCCAGCGCCGCGGCCGCGGCCCGCGCGGGCGGCGTCACCACGCTCTGCACCCTGCCCAACACGGATCCGGTGATCGACAATGTCGCGCTGGTCGAATACGTGCTCCGCCGCGCCAACGAGGGTTCGGACGTCCACATCCGCCCCTTCGCCGCGGCGACCCAGGGCCTTGCAGGAGCGCAGCTTACCGAGTTCGGGCTGCTGAAGGCGGCCGGCGCCGTCGCCTTCACCGACGGCGACCGCGCCATCGCCAATGCCAATATCCTGCGCCGGGCGCTGAGCTATTCCACGGCTTTCGACGCCCTGATCGTCCAGCACGCCGAGGAGCCGACACTGGCCAGCGGCGTGATGAACGCCGGCGAGCTGGCGACCCGTCTCGGCCTCTCCGGCATCCCGACGGCGGCCGAGACGATCATGGTCGAACGCGACCTGCGCCTGGTGGAACTCACCGGCGCGCGCTATCACGCCGCGCAGCTGACCACCGCCGATGCGCTGGACGCCATGCGCCGCGCCAAGAAGGCGGGATTGAGGGTGTCGTGCGGAACGGCGCCGCACTACTTCACCCTGAACGAGCACGAAGTCTCGGGCTACCGGACCTTCGCCAAGGTCTCGCCGCCGCTGCGCTCCGAGGACGACCGCCGCGCGGTCGTCGAAGCGATCCGCGACGGCACGATCGATGTCATTGCCTCCCAGCACACGCCGGAGGATCCGGAGGCGAAACGCCAGACGTTCGAGCAGGCGGCCTTCGGTGTGGTCGGACTGGAAACCATGCTGGCGCTGGGTCTGCAGCTCAACATGAGCGAGGGCGTGCCGCTGTTGACGGTGCTCGCCTGCATGACCTGCAATCCGGCGCGGCTGCTGGGTCTCGACTGCGGGGTTCTGGAGCCGGGCCGGCCGGCCGACCTGGTGATCTTCGATCCCGAGGCGCCATGGGTTGTGGATTCGAAGAAGTTCCGATCGAAATCCAAGAACTCGCCCTTCGATGAGCGCCCGCTGCAGGGCCACGCCGTGCGCACCGTGGTCGACGGGCGCACCGTCTTCGTCCGCCGGGTCGAAAAGTAGCGGCCATGTATTCCGACCTCGCCCTCGTCCTCGGCCAGATCGGCGTCGCGCCGGTCCAGCTTGGCGGCACCCTGCTTGTCGCCTATCTGCTGGGCTCGGTGCCTTTCGGCGTGGTGCTGACCTCCGTCGCCGGACTCGGCGACGTGCGCCGGATCGGTTCTGGCAATATCGGCGCGACCAATGTCCTGCGCACGGGGCGGAAGGATCTGGCGCTCATCACCCTGCTGCTCGACGGGGGCAAGGGCGCCGCGGCCGTGCTGATCGCCGGACATCTCTACGGTCCCAATGGCGAGGTTCTGGCGGCCATCGGCGCCTTCCTCGGTCACCTCTTCCCCGTCTACCTGGCCTTCCGCGGCGGCAAGGGCGTGGCCACCTTTCTGGGCATCGCGCTGGCGCTGCACTTCCACGTCGGCCTCGCCGCCTGCGCCATCTGGCTGGCGGTCGCGTTCCTGACTCGCTACTCCTCGCTGGCGGCGCTGGTGATGGCCATCGCGACCCCTGTTCTGGCCTTCTACCTGCACGGCCCGCTGGCAATGGAACTCGACGTCGTCCTGGCCGCCCTGATCTATCTCAAGCACCGCGGCAATATCCGGCGGCTGGTCACCGGCGAGGAACCGAGGATCGGCGGCGGGAAGAAGCCTTGATGTCCCTTCGGGTCCTGGTGGCTCTGCTGGCCGCGACCCTCCTGCTGGCCGGGTGCGCGACGCCGGGCCAGCACGGTGACTTCACGGAAGCAGATGTCGTGCGGGGCTTCGAGATCGTCGCTTTCGGACGCGAATTCGCCGATACGGAGGCGACCTACGTCACCAAGTTCGACGCGCCCATCCGCATCCACGTGCTGCACGAACCTCTCGATCTCCGGCCGGTCGATGGCACGCGGGCCGTGATGGATATGGTCGCCGGGTTCCACCGCCCGCCCGCCTTCGCCGGCCTGACCCACGCCTCGATCGACCAGGGCGGCTCGGAAGCCCTCGACAACGCTCACATCCTGGTCGTGGCGCTCGGCTCGCGGAACTACGAGACCTTCTACGAGAAGGCCTCGCAGCGCTGGATCGAGGGCGGCAAGCTGCTGGTCGCGGACCATTTCTACTTCAGCCGCTGCGGCGCCAGCATCAGCGATCAGAAGGGCCGCATCCGCCGCGCCGTCGTCTTCCTGGACGTGGATGACATGAGCCCGATCCTGAACGAGTGCCTGGCCGAGGAAATCCTCCAGTCGCTGGGCCTGCCCGACGACGACGATTCGCTCATCTGGTCGATGTTCAACGATTCCAACGACGTCCGGCTTCCGACGGACTTCGACAACCTGCTGGTTTCGGTACTTTATTCGGACGCGCTGCGGCCCGGTCAGAGCCGCCGGCAGGTGATGCAGCAGGTGCCGGGGCTGGTCAGGGAATTGTGGCCAAGCCACCTGGCGCGGCGTCGGAGCGCCGAATAGAGACTGGCGTCTCCGCTCAGGCGGCGGCCGTCTCGCTGGCCTTCACGTATTTTCCGGTGGTGTCCTTCAGCCGCTCGACGAGGATCAGCGAGAGATTGAACAGGATGCGCGCGGCGATGTCGGGCATCTTCGTCATGGCCCGGGTCATGGTGTCCTGGGTGAGCACCAGAATTTCGGCAGGCCGCAGCGCGACGACGTCGGCCGTGCGGGGCTCGGTATTGAGATAGGCCATCTCGCCGAAGATGCCGCCCTTGCCGAAGCGGGCGATGCGCCGGTCGCCGTCACGGACCTCGACGGCGCCGTCCAGGACGACGAACATCTCGTTGCCCATGTCGCCCTTCTTGACGATGGTTTCGCCCGCGCCGCACTTCACCACCGTCGCCAGCTTCAGGAAGCGGGCCGCGTCGCGATACTCCAGCGCCATCAGCAGCGGGATGCCGTTGTGCGGCGTCTGGTTGAGCTTGCGGGTCAGATAGCTCCAGAGCGCTTCCTCGTCCATCGCCGCGGGCTGGACGGAATTGCAGGCCTCGGCAAAGGCGCGGCGGAACCAGTTCACCAGTTCCCGGTCGTGCTTCATCGTCCGCGCCAGCGACAGGAACGGCGATCTGGTCGCCGTCATGTGCTCCAGGTCGCCCGTGGGCAGCACCATGGGCACGCGGAAGCCGAGGTCGGCGTCCTGGTAGTTGGCGCCATAGCTGCGGTAGCCCAGCCGCTCGAACACGCCCACTTCGCCCGGCGCGGCATTGGTGAAATCGAACCCGCTGCCCCTGGCGCAGGCGATCTTGTAGGCAGCCGTCATCAGGATCGCCGCGGCGCGGCTGTCGGCGCGGTCGGTATCGACGACCAGGGTATCGGTGAAGGATACCGTCAGCCCCTCGAGGTCGAAGGCGCCAAGACCGAAGCGCTCGCGCATGTAGACCGGCAGCATGGGCACGGGCGCCACGATGACGCGCAGGGTGGCGGCTATTCGGCCGGCGCGGCGCATGTAGATCTGCATCGCGGCGCGATCCGCCGGGTCCGACAGGGCCCTGTTCTCGTGGTCGGCATTGACATAGGTCCGCCCGAGTTGACCGACCAGGACCTCGTAGCGAAAGCCGTAGACTTCCGCCAGTTC
The DNA here is from genome assembly GCF_002924445.1 of Minwuia thermotolerans. Classification (NCBI taxonomy): domain Bacteria; kingdom Pseudomonadati; phylum Pseudomonadota; class Alphaproteobacteria; order Minwuiales; family Minwuiaceae; genus Minwuia; species Minwuia thermotolerans. The sequence continues at coordinate 115,890 of NZ_PIGG01000081.1, read as the reverse complement.
TTCGGGCGACTGCGCGATCAGGATATCCATGTCGGGGCTTGCGGACATGGTCCAATGCTAGGCGTGGTACCTGAAGAACGCGTTAACGGCCCTCAGCGCAGATCGAAGAGCGGCATCTCCAGCCGGATCAGCGCAGGCTGATCCAGCACGGCGGCGGTCTCGGCAGCCTTCTTCAGCAGCGGATGAGCAAGGCCGATGCGCGCGGCCACGAAGCCCGGATCGGCGGCGGCGCGCAGCCTCTCGCGCCAGCCGATGCGCGGATACTCCACGATCTCCATGTCGGCCGCGCCGCCGGCGCCGGCGGCTTCGGCGGCCTCCTCCAGAGCCGTGCGGAAACCGCCCAGACGGTCGACCAGCCCCCGTTCCAGCGCCTGCCGTCCGGTCCAGACGCGGCCCTGGGCCGCCGCTTCCGCCGCGGCCGGGCCAAGCCCGCGCGCCTCGGCGACCCGTTCGACGAACTCGGCGTAGATCTCGTCGATGCGGCGGCTGAGCCGCTGGCGCTGCGCCGGGCTATAGGCGCTGAAGGGCGAGTTGAAGGCCGCGTCGGGGCCGCTGCGCACGGTCTCGATGCGCACGCCGTTCCGCGCCAGCAGCTCCTCGAACACGATCTTGCCGCCGATCACGCCGATGGAACCGGTGATCGTGGTTTCGGCGGCGACGATGCGGTCCGCCGCCATGGCGATCATATAGCCGCCGGAGCCGGCGACCTCGCCCATGGAGACGATGACCGGCTTGTCGAGAGCTTCGATGGCCCGGTGGATCGCATCCGAAGGCGCATAGGCGCCGCCGGGGCTGTCCACCCGCAGCACGATGGCGTCGATGGCGGGATCGGCGTCCGCTTCCCTGAGCGTCGCGATCAGGCGCTCGGCGCGTATCTGATCGCCTTCGAGAGGCGACCCCCAGCCGCCGCTGATCGGACCTGAAGCGACGACAAGGGCGACACTGCGGATCGCGTCGCCATCCCGCTCCAGGATCAGGGGCAAGTAGTCGCGGGCCGCGATGACCGGGGCGTCCAGGGCGTCATCAAGTTCGAAGCCATGGCCCAGCCGGTCGACCAGCCCCGCTTCCAGCGCCGCGGCCGGGTTCATCAGGGCCCGGTCCAGCCGTCCTTCCAGACCCTCGGCCACGCCGGGCCGGTCGGCGTCGATGCCATCCTTCAGCCTGTCGTCCAGATCGACGACCATCGCCGTCATGGCCTCGCGCAGTTCCGGCGGCATGCGCCGCTCTGCGATCACATTGGCCGCGGACTTGTAGCGCTTGCGGCGTTCGAGCTGGGGATCGATGCCGAGATCGTCGACCAGTTCGCCCGCATAGGGCGTCTGCAGCGCCACGCCCGTGACCGCGAATTCGCCCGCGGCCGGCATCCAGATCTCGTCGAAGGCGGCGGCGAAGCGGTAGCGAGCGAGATCATAGTGTTCGGAGACGACATAGGTGCGCTTGCCCGCTGCGCGGAAACGGCCGATCGCGCCGGCCAGCGTCTCGGCGTGGACGAAAGGCAGCTCTGCCGCCGACAGATCCATCCGGATCGCCCTGATGCGCGGATCGCCGGCGGCGCGGTCGATCACCCGCACCAGACGCGAAAGCGTCAGGGCGTTACCGCGCACCACGCTCAGGAACCCGCCCTCGCTGGCCGATTCCGGCGGGCGCTCGTCGAATCTGATTTCCAGCACCGAGCCGTCGGCGATCTCCGGCGGGCGCTGCTGCCAGGGTTCCACGACGACCAGCGCCACCAGCCCGCCGATCACCAGGAAGCCGACGACGAACAGGATCGATTTCAGCCCGAACCAGACGATCCTGAGGGCACGGCCAAGCGCGCTCACGACGCCTGTCCCTGGGCCCTGGCCCTCAGCAGATGGTCCGCCAGCACGCAGGCCATCATCGCCTCGCCCACGGGCACGGCGCGAATGCCGACGCAGGGGTCGTGGCGCCCCTTGGTCACGATCTCGGTCTCGTTGCCCTCTCTGTCCACGGTCGCCCGGGGGCTGAGGATCGAGGACGTCGGCTTGACCGCGAAACGGCAGACCACCGGCTGGCCGGAGGAAATGCCGCCCAGCACGCCCCCGGCGTGATTGGAGGTGAAGGAAACCGCGCCATCCTTCATGCGCATCTCATCGGCATTGGTTTCGCCGGTCAGAGCCGCGGCCGCAAAGCCGTCGCCGATCTCCACGCCCTTGACCGCGTTGATCGACATCATCGCCTGGGCCAGGTCGGCATCCAGCTTGCCGTAGATCGGCGCACCGAGGCCCACGGGCACGCCTTCGGCTACCACCTCGATCACCGCGCCGACCGAGCTGCCCGCCTTGCGCACGCCGTCGAGATAGTCCTCCCAGCGCGCGGCGGTCTGCGGATCGGGACACCAGAACGGATTGCGGTCCACCGTCTCCCAGTCCCAGGCGTCGCGGTCGATGGCGATCTCGCCCACCTGCACCAGTGCGCCGCGAATGCGGACGCCGGACCCCAGCACCTTGCGCGCCAGCGCCCCGGCGGCGACGCGGCTCGCCGTCTCCCGCGCAGAGGAACGGCCGCCGCCACGATAGTCGCGTATGCCGTATTTCTGCATGTAGACATAGTCCGCATGGCCGGGACGGTACTTGTCCTTGATGTCGGAATAGTCCTTGGAGCGCTGGTCCACGTTCTCGATCATCATCATGACCGGCGTGCCGGTCGTGCGGCCTTCGAAGACGCCGGACATGATGCGCACGCTGTCGGGCTCGCGGCGCTGCGTGGTGAACCGGTTCTGCCCGGGCCGGCGGCGGTCGAGAAAGGTCTGGATATCGGCTTCCGCCAGTTCGATCAGCGGCGGACAGCCGTCGACCACGCAGCCGATGGCGGGTCCGTGGCTTTCCCCCCAGGTGGTGACCCGGAACAGATGGCCGAAGGTGTTGTGCGACATGGCCGGTCCCCGGCCCGGCTCAGATGTTGCCGATGTCGGGCGCGTCCACGGCCTTCATGCCGACGACGTGGTAGCCCGAATCGACGTGCAGCACCTCGCCGGTGACGCCCTCGCCCAGATGGCTGATCAGATAGAGCGCCGAGTTGCCCACCTGGTCGATGGTGACGTTGCGCTTCAGCGGCGAATTCAGTTCGTTCCACTTCAGGATGTAACGGAAGTCGCCGATGCCCGAAGCCGCCAGGGTCTTGATCGGTCCAGCCGAGACCGCGTTGACGCGGATGTTCTTCGGCCCGAGATCGACGGCGAGATAGCGCACGCTCGCCTCCAGCGCCGCCTTGGCAACGCCCATGACGTTGTAGTGGGGCATGACCCGCTCGGCGCCGTAGTAGGTCAGCGTCAGCATGCTGCCGCCATCGGCCATCAGCGGCTCCGCCCGGCGCGCGATCGCCGTGAAGGAATAGCAGCTGATCTGCATGGAGCGGCGGAAGTTCTCCAGGCTGGTGTCGACATAGCGGCCCTTGAGCTCGTCCTTGTCGGCATAGGCGATGGCGTGGACCAGAAAGTCGAGGCCGCCCCAGCGGCCGGAAATATCCTCGAAGACCGAATCCATCGAGGCGGGATCGGTGACGTCGCAGGGCATCACGTAGTCGCAGCCGATCGACTCCGCCAGCGGCACGACGCGCTTCTTCAGGGCGTCGCCCTGATAGGTGAAGGCGAGGTCGGCGCCCTCCCTGGCGGCCGCGCGCGCGATGCCCCAGGCGATTGAGCGGTCGTTGGCAACGCCCATAACCAGTCCGCGTTTGCCCGCCAACAGCCCGCTCGGTTCGCTCATGCTTGTCTCTCCTACAGGACCATCCGCCACCGGCGGCCATGGCCCGAGTTGCTTTGACGCCCGGTTCAGCGCAACCATGTGATCCATTGGCGCCATGTGCAACCGAAGCGAATTGACGAGGATTTATAAGCGTTGAACCGGCAAAAGGCCATGCAATTGGCGCGGCGCTGGGGGCGCCTCGGGGCGTCGCTCGCCGTCTTCGTGGCCAGGCGCTTCGTCGCCAACCGCCTGCCGGAAGTGGCCTCGGCGCTGACCTTCACCTCATTGCTGGCGCTGGTGCCGCTGATGACGATCAGTTTCGCCATATTCGCCGCGTTTCCGGCCTTCAATCAGGCCGAGGCCGAGCTGGAGGCATTCATCTTCGGCAATTTCGTGCCCCACGCCAGCGACGCGGTGCAGGAGTACATCACGCGCTTCCGCGGCAATGTCGGGCAGCTCTCCGCCTTCGGCATCGTCGGACTGGGCGTGACCTCGGTGCTGCTGCTCGTGACCATCGAGAGTGCGCTCAACCGCCTGTTTCTCGTCCGCCGTCAGCGCTCGATGATTCGGCGGCTGCTGGCCTACTGGGCGCTGCTGACGCTGGGACCGATCTTCTTCCTGGTCAGCGTCACCCTGTCCTCGATGCTGTTCGCCTTCGCCAACCAGGCCGGCGGGCAGGAACTGGGCAATGCGGTCTCTTTCCTGGGCCGCGTTGTGCCCTATGTGCTGGCCTTCGCCGGCTATGTGGTGATGTACACGGTTATGCCGAACCGCCATGTCGAGGTGCGCGACGCGGCGATCGGCGCCGGCGTCGCAGCGCTGCTGTTCGAGGCGCTGAAGGCGCTGTTCGGGCTCTATGTCACCACCTTTCCCGTCTACCAGACGATTTACGGCGCGATTTCGGTGCTGCCGATCCTGCTGCTCTGGATCTATCTCGCCTGGGTGGTCACCCTGGTCGGCGCCGGGATCACCGCCGCCCTGCCCGAATGGCGCGCGGCGAGCGGCGTCGAACTGGTGGCCGCGCCCCGCTCGGGCCGGCTGGCGCTGGCCATCGAAGCCCTGCGTATCCTGCGCAAGGCCCACCGCGATGGCGACGACGTGCGCCCGCACGTGCTGGTGCGGCGACTCAGGATGTCCCCCACCGCGCTCGAACAGCTCTTCGAGCGCCTGGAAAATGCCGGTTATGTCCGTGAAACGCGGCGGCATCGCTGGATACTGGCCAGGGAAATCGCCGACCTGACGCTGTACGACCTGATGCTCGCCATGGACATCCAGACCCGGCAGCCTTCGCTGGCCGGCAGCCCGGTCGCCGGCCTGGAAGGCCCCATCGACGAGGCCATCCAGATGGAGCGTTCGGTCTTCGGCGTACCGCTGGCCCGGGTTCTCGATGGCGACCAGCCGACGCCCATCACGCCACGCCCCCGGGAAGCCGCGGACTGAGCGAAGCCGGGACGGCCTCAGTCGGTCTTCAGGTCGGCGCGCGCATCGAAGGCCTCGCCGCGCGACCAGGACTTCACGAACTGCTGCAACTCGGGATCCTTGCCGTCGGGCAGAACGATCTTGAGACGGACATACTGGTCGCCGTCCTGCCCCGATTTCCGGTTGACGATGCCCTTGCCCTTCAGGCGGAGCGTGCGTCCGGTATTGGAGCCCTCGGGCACCGTGACCGTGACATCCCCGTGAATCGTCGGCGCCTTGATCTTCGCGCCGAGCACCGCTTCGGTGAGCGAGATGGGCAACTCGATATGGATGTCGTTGCCGCGGCGCGTGTAGAGCGGATGCGGCTTCACCGAAACCTCGATCAGGGCGTCGCCCGGCGCGCCGCCGGGAGGCGCGTCGCCCTGCCCCTTCAGGCGTATCTGCTGGCCGTCTTCCAGGCCGGCGGGAATCCGCACGTCCAGCGTCTTGCCGCCGGGCAGGGTGAGCCTGCGGTTGGCGCCGCGCGCGGCCTCCAGGAAACTCACATCCAGGGTGTACTTGCGGTCACGGCCGCGCGCCTGCTGCCGGCCGCCGCGGAAGCTGGTGAAGATGTCGCCGAAGATGTCGTCGAAGCCCCGCGCGCCCCCGCCGTGAAACCCGCCGAAGCCTTCCTCGCCGCCTTCCGGACCGGTGTAGGTGCGGTACTGGGTGCGGGACATGCGCTCCTGGCCGTCCGGACCGATCTCGCCCCGGTCATAGCGCGCGCGCTGGTCGACGTCGCCCAGCAGGTTGTAGGCCGCGGACACTTCCTTGAAGCGGTCGGCGGCGGACGAATCCCCAGGATGCCGGTCAGGATGAAGGTCCTTCGCCAGCTTGCGGTAGGCTTTCTTGATGTCTTCCTGGGACGCGTTCCTGCCGACGCCCAGAACCGTATATGGATCTCGCATCATCTGATTCGGTCTTTTCGGATCAACGGCCCCCTGCCGTCATCCACGCCGCCATCAATAGCGCGGATGGGCCCGGCCGGCCATATATATGGTCACTGCCGATCCGGTGAAAAGAGCACCACCAGATGATCCACTAGACCGTCATTGACCAGTTCGGTGTTGCGCGGCGGCGGCCCGGAAGCGATCGACTCCTCTCCGGCCGGCGCCGGCGCGGATTCGATCTGTGAAGTGTCGGCCCCGGCGCCGTTTTCGGGGCGCTCGCCGGCAGGCGCACGAACCTCGGCATCCGAAGGCGCCTGGCGGTCAACGCCCATCTCCGTCAGCCGCGCCGCGGCGCGGCCGAAGCCGAGTTCAGCGGCGCGGCGGAACCAGCGGATCGCCGCCTCGCGGTCGCGCGCCGTGCCGTAGCCGCTTTCATGGAGAATGCCCAGATTGTGCATCGATTCCGCCAGGCCACCCTCGGCCGCCTGTTTCATGTAGCGGAAGGCCCGTTCGGCATCCGCTTCCACGCCATTCCCCTTCAGATAGAGGTCGGCGAGATTCGCCGCCGCCGGCGCGAAATCCTGTTCGGCGGCGCGGCGGAACCAGTCCGCGGCGGTCTCCGGATCGCGCGCCACGCCGACGCCGTTCAGATACATCAGGCCCAGATTGCGCTGCGCCGCAGGATCACCCGCCCTGGCGGCTTCCTCCCAGATTTCCGCGGCTCGCGGGTGATCACCGGCGCGATAGGCCTCCAACCCGTCGCGGAAACTGGCTTCGGCGGCCGCGAGCGGCGCGCAGACGAAAAGAATGGCGAAAAGGGAGACTATACGCTTGGTCATGACTTGACCCTCCGGTGTGCTTCTGACGGCAAGGCGCACGGCGGCCTCATTCTCCGTTGATCGGGCGGTTAACCTTCCATACCAGATAGGGTGTGACAGGCGCGGGCGAAAGCTGTGGCACTCGGCAGCATGGCAATCGAGACCATACGCCCTAGCTTCGGCTTCACGGCAAGGAGACCTTCATGAGCGCACCCACCGACCCCATCGCCCATTTCCGATCCTGGTTGGAAGAGGCGCGGGAAAGCGAGCCGAACGACCCGAACGCCATGGCGCTCGCGACTGTGGGCGCCGGCGGCATGCCCAGCCTGCGGATGGTGCTGCTGAAGGACGTCGATCAGGATGGCTTCGTCTTCTACACCAATTTCGAGAGCCAGAAGGGGCAGGAACTGCTGGCCCACCCGAAGGCCGCGCTCTGCTTCCACTGGAAAAGCCTGCGCCGCCAGGTCCGCGTCGAGGGCATGGTGGAGCGCGTCGACGATGCCGAAGCCGACGCCTATTTCGCCTCCCGGCCCCGCGACAGCCGCATCGGCGCCTGGGCCTCCGATCAGAGCCGCCCGATGGAGGGCCGGTTCGAACTGGAGAAGCGCGTGGCGAAATTCGCCGCCAGGTACGCCATCGGCGAAGTGCCCCGGCCGCCGCACTGGTCGGGCTTCCGGATCGTGCCCTCGCGGATCGAGTTCTGGCGCGACCGGCCCTTCCGCCTGCACGAGCGGCTGAATTTTGTCCGGGAACGGGACAGCTGGCGGAACGAGGTGCTGTTTCCCTGATGGCGCCGGAGCGCAAACCGGAGAGCTGGATGCGCCTCGCCACACTGGCGTCGGTGCTGACGGCTTTTGTCCTGATGGTGATCAAGACCGTGGCGCTGGTCATGACCGGCTCCACGGCCATGCTCGGCTCCCTGCTGGATTCGGCGCTCGATCTGACCGCTTCGCTGACCAACCTGTTCGCGGTCCGCTACAGCCTCACGGAAGCGGACGACGAACACCGCTTCGGCCACGGCAAGGCCGAATCCCTCGGCGCCCTGGCGCAGGCGGCGCTGATTTCCGGCTCCGCCGTTTTCCTGGCCTGGGAGAGCGCCGCGAACCTGCTCGACCCCGATCCCGTTCGCGCGAGTACGCTCGGCATCATCGTCATGGTGGTATCGATCGCGATGACGCTCGTTCTCGTGGCCTTTCAGCGCTTCGTCGTCCGCCGCTCCGGCTCTGTCGCGATCAGCGCCGACCTGCTGCACTATTCGGGCGATCTGCTGATGAACGCCGGCGTCATCGTCGCGCTGGTGCTGTCGGGCATGATGGGCGTGCATGTCGCTGATCCGATCATCGGCGTGCTGATCGCACTCTGGCTGCTGCGCGGGTCGTGGCAGATCAGCCGCAACGCCTTCGACCAGCTCATGGACCGGGAACTGCCCGAGGACGAGCGGGCGCGCATCCTGACCGCGGCGCTGGCAGTCCCCGACGTCAGCGCCGTGCATGACCTGCGCACGCGGCAGTCCGGCCTGGCGGCCTTCGTTCAGGTCCACGTCGAACTGGACGGCGGCATGTCGCTCTACCGCGCACACGTCATCGCCGACATGGTGGAGGCGGAGATCGAGCGCATCCATCCGGGCGCAGAGGTCATCGTCCACCTCGATCCGGCGGGCGCCGAAGATCTCGCGGATCAGTATGACCGCGTCACGGCGGCCGAGTGGGACGGCGGCGCGGGGGAGACCTCCGAAGAAGACAATTCCCAAGGGGAGCGGGCGTGAGTTATCTTCCCGGCCATGGCTGATAGCGGCAAGACACTGATCCTGACCGGCGCCTCGCGCGGGATCGGGCATGCGACGGTGAAGCGCTTCGGCGCCGCAGGCTGGCGCATCATCACCGTCTCCCGTCACCCCTTCTCCGAGGACTGCCCCTGGGAACACGGCGAGGAAGACCACGTCCAGCTCGACCTGTCGCGCCAGGAAACCATCCAGGAAGGCATCGCGAGCCTGAAGTCGAAACTGCCCGACGGCCGCCTTGACGCCTTGATCAACAACGCCGGCATCTCGCCCAAGGGGCCGGACGGCGGACGGCTGAGCACGATGAACACCGCGCCCGAGGACTGGTACAGCGTCTTCAACGTGAACCTCTTCGCCCCGGTCTGGCTGGCGCGCGGTCTGTTCGACGAACTCAAGGCGGCGAAGGGCGCGGTGGTCAACGTCACCTCGATCGCCGGCAGCCGCGTGCATCCCTTCGCCGGTTCCGCCTACAGCACCTCGAAGGCCGCGCTGGCGGCCTTGACCCGGGAGATGGCCGCCGACCTCGGCCCCCACGGCATCCGCGTCAACGCCATCGCGCCGGGCGAGATCGACACCGCAATCCTTTCCCCCGGCACCGAGAAGATGATCGAGGACATTCCGCTGCACCGGCTCGGCCGGCCCGAGGAGGTCGCGGCGACGATCTATTTCCTCTGCTCGCCCCAGGCCAGCTACGTCACCGGCGCGGAGGTCCACATCAACGGTGGACAGCATGTCTGACGCCGAAACGGCGAGGCATGCGGGCGAGACCGACCCTTTCGGCAGACAGGCCCAGGAAATCAACCGCGAACGCCTGATCTCGAGCGAGGCCGACCGCGCGGAAATGGCCGGCGCCGCGGCGCACCTGGCCGAACACGGCTACGCCGTGCTGCCGGACATGCTGGATGCCGAGGGCCTGGAAGCCGCGCGCACGGCGCTTGACCCGATCAACGAGGCCAACCGCTGGGGCGTCTACGAATTCGAGGGCAAGCGGACCAAGCGAGTCTACAGCCTGCTGTCGCTCAGCCGCGACTTCGACTTCATGGCTGCCGACCGGCGCATGATTGCCCTGATCGAGAGCCGTTTCGGCGAGAGCCCGGTGATCAGCGCCGCCCAGGGCATGACCCTCCATGGCGGCCAGAGCGCCCAGCCGCTGCACCGCGACGACGGCCACTACGCCGCGCCCCGGCCCCGGCCGCCCTTCGTCGTCTCCTGCATCTGGGCGCTGGACGACTTCACGGCGGACAACGGGGCGACGATGTACGTCCCCGGCTCCCACACCGGTCCGGGCGATACGCCTCCCACGACGCCCCCGTCGCAGGCGATCGTGCCGGCGGGCTCGGTGTTCGTCTATGACGGGGCGCTCTGGCACGGCGGCGGCGAAGCCCGGGGCGACAGCCGCCGGCGCGCGGTCAACATGATCTACTGCCGGCCCTGGCTGCGCCAGCAGGAGAACTGGACTGTCACCACCCCGCCCGAGGAGGCGAAGCACCTGCCCAAGATCATGCAGCGGCTCTTCGGCTACTGGATCTACGGCTTCACGCTGAACACCGCCTTCGGCACCGCGCCCCTGAAAGCGCACGAGATGCTGAAGGCCCGGACGTAGCTCGCAACATTACTGGCGTCCTGGGGCTTGACCCCAGGACCCAGTCTGTCAATTCGCCGGGCCCTTGGATCAAGCCTGCCCCGGACATTATTCGGGGTCCAAGGGCGCCGACTTGAGTTGCAGGCCTAACCCGCTACGCCGGTCTTCTGGCGGCGTTCGCGTTCGCTGGCGGTCTTGAGCTGGCCGCAGGCGGCCATGATGTCCTGCCCGCGCGGGGTGCGCACCGGGCTGGAATAGCCGGCGTCGTTGACGATCTCCGCGAACTTGCGGATGGCCTCCGGCTTGGAGCACGCATAGGGCGCGCCGGGCCAGGGGTTGAACGGGATCAGGTTGACCTTGGACGGAATGCCCCTGATCAGGCGGACCAGTTCCCGCGCCTCGGCCGGGCTGTCGTTGATGCCGTCCAGCATCACGTATTCCCAGGTGATGCGCCGCGCATTGTTCGCCGCCGGATAGGTGCGGCAGGCGTCCATCAGCTCCCGGAGCGGGTGCTTGCGGTTGATCGGCACGAGCACGTCGCGCAGTTCGTCGTTCACCGCGTGCAGCGAGATCGCCAGATTGACCTCCAGCTCCCGGCCGCAGCGTTCGATCATCGGCACGACGCCCGAGGTCGAGAGCGTGATGCGCCGCTTCGAAATGGCGATGCCGTCGCCGTCCATGGCGATCTTCAGGGCGCGGGCGACGTTCTCGTAGTTCAGCAGCGGCTCGCCCATGCCCATCATGACGATATTGGAGATGTAGCGGTTGCCGTCCTTCGGCGTCGGCCATTCGCCGATGGTGTCGCGCGCGACCATCAGCTGGGCGATAATCTCGCCCGCGGTCAGGTTGCGCACCAGCTTCTGCGTACCCGTATGGCAGAAGGCGCAGGTCAGGGTGCAGCCGACCTGGCTGGAAACGCAGAGCGCGCCGCGGTCTTCCTCGGGGATATGCACCGTCTCGGCTTCGTGGCCGTCGCCGAAGCGCATCAGCCATTTGCGCGTGCCGTCGCTCGACTCCTGATAGTTCGTGACCTCCGGCCGGCCGATCACGAAGCGGTCGTCCAGGTCCGCCCGCCAGGCCTTGGAAATCGACGTCATCTCGTCGAAGGAGCGCGCGCCGCGGTGGTAGATCCAGTGGAAAAGCTGGCTGGCCCGCATCTTCACCTTGTCGGACCGCTCGCCGGCGTCCAGCAGAGCCCGGGCGATTCCGTCCCGGTCCAGACCGATCAGCGACGGCCGCCGGTCGAGGCCGGCGGAAAAGGCGCGGTCCGTGGCGCGGAAGTCCGGCGCGATAGCGGTATCGTTCACTGGCAGGCCTTGTCGATGGCGTTGGAGGCGGCGGTGAAGCCGAGCAGCGAATAGACGTCGACGGTGTGGGTGCCGCGGCTGGAATAGCCATCAATGCGCATGTCGCGTCCGGCCTTCATGTCGCGGATCATCGCCCGGTCGTCTTCCGGGTCCACCGTCCAGGCGCGCTCGCCGTCGGTGCTCATGCCGTACTCGCTGCTGCCGATCCTGGCGATGGCTTCGCGGTTTTCGGCGAAGGGATAGCCGACGATCATGCTGATCTCGCCCTGCACGCCTTCGGCGGGTCGGTGCGAGACGTAGAAGCGGATGTCGCCGCGGCGCACGTTCGACGGCTCCGTCGATTTCGGCGTCGAGGTGATGTAGCAGATGCGCACATCGCCCTCGCGGTAGACCCACGCCGACCAGTCACGGAAGTCGCCGATCTTCTGCGCCGCGTTCTGGGCCGACGCGACGCCCGACAGCAGGCCGGCCGCGACGGCAATCATGATGATTAGTGCCTTTCCCATGCGCGCAACATAGAGAGCGATTGCGGCAATTTCCAGCCAGCGTGAAGCCCGGCACATGGCGGCCCGCGGCGATCGGCGATTGTGCCGCCCGCCGGGCGCGGATAAACGGTCCCGACACCGTCACGGACCGCCATCCCTTGCAGCTTCATCCCAAATCCGCGCTCGGCGCCACGCTGGCCCTGCAGATCGTCGCCGCCGCCATCTTCACCACCGGGGCGGTGCTGGCGCCGGCGTTGCCCGTCAGCCTCGGACTGGACGAAGCCGGCATCGGCCTCTACGGCGCCATCACCTTTCTCGGCGCCATGTTCGGCTCCCCCATCGCCGCCGCCTTCATCGGCCGTCACGGGGCGATCCGGCTGACCCAGGCGGGCATGGTGATCTCGATCCTCGGGCTGTCGGCGCTCTACCTGGAGACCTATACCCTCGCGCTGGCCGGGGCGCTGCTGATCGGCCTCGGCTACGGACCCAATGCGCCGGGCGGCTCGCACCTGCTGGCCCGCCACGCGCCGCCACGGCGCCGCGGCCTCTTCTTCTCCGTCAAGCAGTCGGGCGTGCCCATCGTCGGCCTGATGGTCCCGGCGCTGGAGGATGCCTATGGCTGGCGCGTGGCCGCCGCGGCGGTGCTGCTTTTCGGCGGCGCCGTCCTGCTGGCGGTGCAGCCCTGGCGCGGCCGGCTGGACGTGGAGCGGCTGGCGCCGCCGAAGGGCGTGCGTCTCGGCCTGCGGGAGATCATCCCGCTGGACGGCATGCGCGCACATCCGCTGCTGCCCTTCATCTCCTTCACCGCCTTCGCCTACGGCGCGGGGCAGATGATCATGTTCACCTACACCGTCATCTTCCTGACCACGCGCGCCGGGCTGAGTCTCGTCGAGGCCGGCCAGGCCTTCGCAGTGATGCAGGCCACCAGCTTCGCCATGCGCATCTTCGCCGGCTGGCTGAACGACCGCTGGCGCCGCCCGCGCCCGCTGCTGGCCGGCTTCGGCGCGGTCACGGCGGTGGGCGTGACCCTGCTCGCCGGGGTCGGACCCGACACGGCCCATGCGGCGATCCTGGGCATCGCCGCGCTCTGCGGCGCGGCGGCCGCGGGCTGGAACGGCGTCTACCTGGCCGAGGTCGCGCGCATCGTGCCCCAGGACAAGGTGGCGGCCGCGACCGGCGCCACGGTCTTCTGCACCTATTTCGGGCTCGTTGTGGGGCCGGCGCTGTTCGGCATGGCCGTCGCCGGCCAGGGCTACGCCTTCGCCTATGGCGGACTGGCGCTGGCCTCGCTCATCGGCGCGGCGGCGGTCTTCGCCCGCAAGCCCGTAGCCTGAATTCCTGGCAAGAGGCCGACCCCCCGCTCTGCTTTCCCCCTTGGCCAAGGGGGAGGATGCTTCCGCGTCAGCGGAACCGGGAGGGGGTCCGATCTACCCGCCACCGCAGAGCGGGCATTCGGGATCGGGCTTCACCTTGATGCGGCGGAAGCTGGCGGACAGGCCGTCATAGATCAGCAGCCGCCCGGTCAGCCCCTCGCCCAGATCCAGCAGTTCCTTGATCGTCTCGGTCGCCTGCAGGCTGCCCATCACGCCGACGATGGCGCCCAGCACGCCGTCGCGGGCGCAGGTCTGTTCCTCGGGCGGGATGTCGCGGTAAAGGCAGCGATAACAGGGATTCTCCGGCTCCCAGCCGCGCCAGGTGGCGATCTGGCCGTCGAAACGCAGCACCGCCGCTGAGACCAGCGGCCGGTGCGCGGCGAAACAGGCGTCGTGGACGGCGAAACGGGTGGCGAAATTGTCCGATCCGTCGCAGACGATGTCGTAGCCCTCGACCAGGTCGCGGGCGTTGGCGCCTTCGATCCGGGTGCGGTGTTCGACGATGCGGACGTCCGGATTGATCCTGCGCACCGCGCGGACGGCGCTCTCGGTCTTGGCGAGGCCGAGATCGTCGCCGCCATGCAGCACCTGGCGCTGCAGGTTCGACAGGGCGACCGTGTCGTCGTCGACGACGCCGATGGTGCCCACGCCCGCCGCGGCGAGATACATGATCAGCGGCGAACCGAGACCGCCGGCGCCGATCGCCAGCACCTTCGCGCGGAGCAGCTTCTGCTGGCCGGCGCCACCGACCTCCTTGAGCACGATGTGGCGGGCGTAACGCTCGATCTGGACATCGTCCATGGCGCTCAACCGTCCAGTGGAACGTCGGCGATACCGCGATAGGCGCTGCGCAGGGCCTCCGACCAGCGGTGCCGGATATCCTCGAAATACGGATCGCCCTCGGCGATGCGGCGCTCGATATACTCGCCCGGATGGTTGCGGCGGTAGACCATGAGGTCCAGCGGCAGACCGACCGACATGTTGGAGCGCAGCGTCGAATCCATGGAAATCAGGCAGACCTTCGCCGCCTCCTTCACCGGCACCCCGAAGCTCATGACCCGGTCAAGGATCGGCTTGCCGTACTTGGTCTCGCCGATCTGGAAGAAGGGCGTGTCCTCCGTCGCCTCGATGAAATTGCCCTCGGCGTAGATCTGGTAGAGTCTGAGCTTGCGCCCGGCGATCTGGCCGCCCAGCAGGAACGTGGCGTTGAAGCCGTGCGCGCCCTGCTCCAGCGACGGGCCGTCGACCTCGCGGACGTCGCGGATCGCCGCGCCGACCAGCCGGGCGACGGCGAACATGCTGGGGGCGCCGAGGATGGTCTCGCCGGGATCGACCGAGTTGTCTTCCATCCGCTCTTCCAGCAGTCCCACCACGGCCTGGGTTACGGCGAGATTGCCCGCCGACATCAGCGCCACCAGCCGCTCGCCCGGGCGCTTCCAGATCTTGAGCTTGCGGAAGGTGGAAATGTGGTCGATCCCGGCATTGGTGCGGGTGTCGGCCAGCATCACCAGCCCTTCCGCCGTCAACGTCCCGACGCAATAGGTCACCGCGGCGCATCCTCCGAGCATGAACAGGAAACAGGCCGCCTGATTAACGCAATCCGGCGGACTACGCCATGGATTGCGACTGGCTCTGGGTCTCGCCCTGCTCCTCCGGCACCAGCAGGAAGTCCCGCTGTATCTGCGCACCGATCTCGATGTTGCGGTCGACGATGCTGGTCAGGAATTCGTGCAGTCCGATCAGGTTGAATATCTCGTCGATGGTGCCGTACTTGATCTCGGCGTGGACGCGGCCGGCCATTCTCAGGCTGGGCAGCGAGCGGCCGTAGTCGCCCGACAGATCTTCCAGGTTCCGCATGATCTCGTCATAGCAGCTCCGGATCGAGCGCGGCATCTCGTCCCTGAGAATCAGCAATTCCGCCACGCGGATGGATCGGACCGCTTCGCCGAACAGCCGCCGGTAGTTGACATGCGCCGAAACCGACTGGAGCAGCGCCGTCCACTGATAGTAGTCAGCGGCGCCGCCGAGCGGGACGCCCTCGGGCAGGATCAGGTGGTACTTCACATCCAGGATCCGCGCGGTGGAATCGGCCCGTTCGACGAAGGTGCCGATGCGCAGGAAGTTGTAGAGGTCGTCGCGGATCATGGTGCCGGCGATGGCGCCGCGCACCAGATGGGAACGCTGCTTGACCCAGTCGAAGAACTCCGAGCGGCCGCGGCGCTCCATGGCCTCGACATCCATGTCCCGGATGCCGTGCCAGGTGTCGTTGACCGCCTCCCACAGTTCGCGCGTGATGGTATGCCTCTGGGCGCGCATGCTTTCGCGCGCGTTCTTCAGGCAGTTGTAGATGCTGGAGGGATTGTCGCCGTCGAAGGCGATGAAATGGATGGCATCGGCCTCGGTGACGGAGTTGTATTTTTCGAGGTAGAGCGGCTCGGTGCCCGAAGCGATCAGGACCGAAAGCCATTCGCCGCCATCCTCCGCCTTCATCGGCATCAGCGACATGCGCACGGCCACTTCCATCAGACGGGCCAGGTTTTCGGCCCGCTCGACATAGCGGGAGGCCCAGTAGACGTCGTCTGCGGTACGGCTCAGCATCTCAGTCCTCCAGCACCCAGGTGTCCTTCGTGCCGCCGCCCTGGCTGGAATTGACCACCAGCGAGCCTTTCTTCATGGCCACGCGCGTCAGCCCGCCCGGCACGATGCGGACCTCGTCCGCTCCCGTCAGCACGAACGGCCGGAGGTCCACATGCCGCGGCGCCACGCCTTCCTCGACGAAAGTGGGGCAGGTCGACAGCGCCAGCGTCGGCTGGGCGATGAAGCCGTCCGGATCCGCTTCGATGCGTTTCAGATAGGCTTCCTGCTCGGGCTTCGTCGACTTCGGCCCCACCAGCATGCCGTAGCCGCCGGAGCCGTGGACCTCCTTCACCACCAGTTCGCCCAGGTGTTCGCGGATGTATTTCAGGTCGTCCGCGCGGCGGCCCATGTAGGTCGGCACGTTCTTCAGCGCCGGCTCCTGCCCGAGGTAGAACCGCACCATCTCCGGTACGTAGACGTAGATCGCCTTGTCGTCGGCGACGCCGTTGCCGATGCCGTTGGCGATCGCGACGTTGCCGGCGCGATAGGCCTCCACCAGGCCGCGCACGCCCAGCATGGATTCGGGGTTGAAAGCATCCGGGTCCAGGAAGGCGTCGTCGATGCGGCGGTAGATGACGTCGACCCGCTTCGGCCCGCGGGTCGTACGCATGTAGACCACGTTCTCGCTGACGAAGAGATCCGCGCCCTCGACCAGTTCGACGCCCATCCGGTCGGCCAGGAAGGCGTGCTCGAAATAGGCCGAGTTGAAGCGGCCCGGCGTCAGCACCACGACCTGCGGCGTGCCGGACTGATTGGGCGAGACCGACATCAGACTCTGGCGCAATTCGTCGGGATAGTGGTCCACGGGCCGGACGCGATGGCGCATGAACAGCTCCGGGAACAGGCGCATTTCCGCCTCCCGGTTGCCCAGCATGTAGGACACACCCGAGGGCGTGCGGACATTGTCCTCCAGAACCACGAATTCGCCGTCGACGCAGACCATGTCGACGCCGGCGATGTGCGCGTGAACACCTGCAGGGGGCTCGACCCCCCGCATCTGCGGCAGGTAGGCGTCGTTGGCCTCGATGATCTCCCTGGGCACCACGCCCGCGGCGATAATCTCCTGGGCGCCATAGATATCGGAAAGGAAGGCGTTGATGGCGCGGACGCGCTGTTCCATTCCCTTCGCCATCTCGTCCCACTGCGCGCCGGTCAGCACCCGGGGGACGATGTCATAGGGGATGAGACGTTCGGGATCTCCGCCCTCGCCGTAGACCGCGAAGGTGATCCCCAGCCGGCGGAAGAGAAATTCCGCCTCCTGCCGCTTCTGTTCGAAGAGCTCGGTGGGCGTCTGTTCGAGCCAGTCGCGGAGATTGGCGTAGGCCGCGCGGACGTCCCCTTCCGGCGTCCACATCTCGTCGAAGGTCGCGGAACTGTCTTCTGTCATTGGCCCCCCTTCATCGCAAAGGACGTGGCTGCCGGCCGCCGCCCTTCAACGGGCAACAACGTCGCACGCGAACTTCGAAATCATGATTCCATGCGCCGCCGCGCTTGTCGTGGCGCAATTTTGGGCAGTGTCAGAACTCGAGCTGCATGTAGGCGACATCCAGCCAGCGCTCGAACTTGAAGCCGATGCGCCGGGCGACGCCGAACGGCGCGAAACCGGCTGCGCCGTGCAGCGCCACGGAAGCGCGATTGACCCCGGGGTCGCCGATCACCGCGATCACGCTGCGGAAACCATCAGCGCGAAGCCGGTCCAGCAAGGCCCCGAGCAGCAGCCGTCCGGCGCCGTGGCCGGTCGCGCCCGGGTGGAGGTAGATGGAATCCTCGGCCGTGAAGCGATAGGCCGGCCGCGGCCGGTAGGCACCGGCATAGGCGTAGCCGATGACCTCGCCCTGACGTTCCGCCGTCAGCCAGGGAAAACCGCTCTCCCGATAACCGGCGAAGCGCCGGCGCATCTCGGCCTGCGAGGGCGCCTCCAGTTCGAACGACGCCGTACCTGTCTCGACCCAGTGGGCATAGATGGCGGTGATCGCGGCCATGTCGTCATCGCGCGTGTCGCGGACCCGCACGTCGCCCGCGGCCGGCGGGGTCAGTTCGCGTTCCATGGCGCCATGCCGTACAGCCGGAGTTCCTGGAAGGCTCGGTCGGGGAATACCGTCGGCAGTTCCCCGATCAGGACCTCCCCGCCCAGTTCCTCCCCCAGTCGCGTCAGGGCCCGGCGGTCGCCGTCGTCCAGTCCGGCCAGAGCCTTGTCCAGAGGGTGAAGGACAAGGATCGGACTGAAGAACCGTCTGGGCCGGCCCGGCCGGATCAGGCCGCGCAACCGGACGGCGGCGGCGCGGATGTCGACGGGTACGCCATAGGAATTGAAGACGGCCTGTTCGTCGTCCGCCCAGGTTCGCCCGGCCTCGAAGACACGGCCTACCGGGCTGCCACGGAAAATCTCCACCCGTGCCCCGGCCTGACGCAACCGGATATAGATAATGTCGCGATAGCGCCGCGGCAGACGCACCTCCAGCCGCGGCAGCAGGACGGCGAGAATCAGCAGGGCGCCGATGACGGCGGCGGCGACGAAGATCGGCGGCACGGACGCTCCTATGCCGGAGGATGATCGCGATGGTTGCCGATCCCGCGGCAGGCCGCAAGTTTCGCCGTCACATGATTGCCGGCGGCCATGGACCTTTGGCACACTGCGAATCCGGACGGCGCAAGGGGAGGTATCCATGGCTGCCAGACACAGGGCCATGATCGTGACGGCACAGCCAGAGGCCTCGGAAGCCGGCGCCGAAGTGCTGATGCGCGGCGGCAACGCCGTCGACGCGGCCATGGCGGCGGCCCTGGTGCAGGGCGTGGTCGACCCGCAGATGTGCGGCATCGCCGGCTTCGGCTCCTGTCAGATCTACATGCCCCGGCGCGGCGTCCACACCTTCATCGACTTCCACGGCAAGACGCCGAAGGCGGCCCGGCCCGACATGTGGACCGACATCATCGAGGGCGAGACGCGGGACGGCTTCGGCTTCGTGCTGAAGGACAAGGTCAACGATCTCGGCTATCAGGCCGTGACCACGCCGGGCAGCCTGAAGGCCTATCACGAGGCGGCGAGCGAGTTTGGCACCTGGGACTGGGCCGACATCTGCGCGCCCGCCGTGGCCCAGGCGGAACAGGGCTTCATCGTCCGCCCGCATGTCGACTTCTGGTGGCATTCGGGCGCCAGCTTCGGCCGCGCCGACGTCACCGACCGGCTCGCCTTCTCGAAAACCGGGCGCGAGGCCTATTTCCGCGCCGACGGCTCGATCAAGCGGATCGGCGACCATGTCGCCAACCCGGATCTCGCGAAGACGCTGAAGCTGATCGCCGAGAAGGGGCCGGAAGTGTTCTACGAGGGCGAGATCGCCGAACGAATCGCCGAGGATTTTCGCACCAATGGCGGGTTGCTGTCCTTTGAAGACCTGAAGGACTACCGCACGACGCGGTTCGATCCGCTGCACTTCGCCTATCGCGGCTGGGAACTCGCCACCAATCATCCGCCGGGCGGCGGCATCATGCTCAACGAGATGATGAACATCCTCGGTCACTTCGACCTCGCGGAGATCGGCCACAACACGGTCGAGTACATCCGCGTCGTCGCCGAGGCGATGAAGGTCGCGACCTCCGACAAGGACAATCACGTCGGCGATCCGGCCTTCTACGACGTACCGGTCCAACGGCTGACCTCCGACCTGCATGCCGAGGCCGCCGCGCGCCGCATCCAGGCGGGCGAGATGCACCATGTCGAGCGCATCGGCATGGAGGAATCGAAGCAGACGACCCACGTCGCCGTGATCGACGCCGACGGCAACGCGGTGACCATGACCCATTCGCTGGGGATGCCCTCGGGCGTCATCACCGACGGTCTCGGCTTCATGTACAACGGCTGCATGGCGGTCTTCGACCCGAGGCCCGGCCGCGCCGGCTCGATCGCGCCCGGCAAGTCGCGCTTCAGTTCGGTCTGCCCGACGCTCGGCTTTCGCGACGGCGACCTGCGGCTGGCAATCGGCGCACCCGGCGGCACCCAGATCGCCATGGGAGTGATGCAGGCGACGCTGAACGTCATCGACCACGGCATGACCATGACCGAGGCCGTCTCGGCGCCGCGTTTCTCCGCCACCTCCGACATCATCGATATCACCAACCGCATCCCCCGCTACGTCCAGCGGGAACTGGAAGAACTGGGCTACGAGGTGGTGCGCAACCCGCTGAACTTCGACATCGGCGCCGTGCACGGCATCCGGCTGACCGAGGACGGCCGGCTCGATGGCGGGGCCGATCCCGGCCATGACGGCGTCGCCATCGGAGTCGAATAGACGCGGCCCACCGACGCAGCCGGCGGTGATCTTCCTGTGACCGGCCTTCCTCCGCGGAAATCCACACCCATCTGCGTGTCAGTATGGCGTCCCGGTCGTAGCGCAGGAGGTGTAGATGAGGGTCCTGATTCTGGTACTGATGTGTCTGGCCCCGCTGCTGGCGAAAGCCGGCGGGCTGCCGCCGGAAGGCGAAGTCCGCACCCACAGGGGCGTCGACCTGGTCGGCACCACCTATGCCGACCGTGACAGCGAGGATTTCTTCCGCGTCGCCGGGATGGCGGTCGACATGGTCCGCTCCCTGCCCCGGGCGGAGTGGAACCGCAGCGGACTGATCCGGAAGATCATCTACAACCCGCCTTCGAAATACCGCGACATCGATGACGAGACCGCGCACTTCACCGGCGTCTACTACCCCGAGCCCATGAACCGGTGGCCGGCGCCCATGCTGATGAACCGCAGCGCCCGATACGCCTCCGCCCTCGAACTGGCGCTAGCCATTGTCAGCGCCGGCATCCTGGCCGACGATCACCGGAAATATGTCGACATGTCCGGCAGCGCGACCGGGCGCGAGAGCGGCGAATACCGCCAGCTCCGCCTGCTGATGACCAAGTCGGCGTCCGCGGACGTCCAGCTCTCGGCGGACTGCCGGAACCTGATCGCGGTCTACAATGCGCTGCGCATCCTCAACCCGCAGTCGATGGAACTCAATCAGCGGGTCCGCGAGATCAACGACCGCGGCTGCCGCTGACAGCCGGGGGGGGCGCGGCTCAGGCGCCGTCCGTCTCCTCGACGATCCATTGCAGGTAGTCGTCGTTCACCATCGCGATCGGCAGGCCGATGATCGCGGGCGTCTCGTAGGGATGCAGTTCCCTGACCGCCGCGACGAGCCGGTCGAACAGGGCGGCGCGGGTCTTCAGCACCAGAGGCACCTCCGGTTCCCGCTCCACCTTGCCCTTCCAGTGATACGCACTCTCGATCGGCGCCATGACGTTGGCGCAGGCGGCCAGACGCCTCTCGATCACGGCATCGGCGATCCTGTCCGCCGTCGCCTTGTCGGGACAGTTGATCCAGACGTCGACAGCTTCCGCCTTCATGCCAGACCTTCGGGCGCCCGGAAGCCGCCCATGATCTGTTCCAGCGTCGCGGCGACCGCGAGCGTGCGGCGGTCGCCCATCTCCGGCCCGACGATCTGCACGCCGACCGGCAGGCCGTCGTCCGACGGGCCCGCCGGATAGACCGTCGCCGGCAGGTAGCTGACACCGGTGAAGCCGGCCCAGAAGAGCTGCTGGAAATAGGGCACGGACTTCCCGTTGACCGTGAGCTGGCGGGCGTTGAGATCCTCGGATTCGTCGTGCGGGAAGGCCGGCACGGCGGCGACGGGGCAGAGCAGCACGTCAAAACGGTCGAAGAACGCCGCCCAGGCCCAGCGCATCCGCGTCCGCGCCTCGTTCAGCCGAGTCCAGTCGCGGTGACGCATGGTCTGGGCCCGCAGCAGCATGGCGCGTCCGCTGGCGTCGTCGTCGGGCAGGGCATCGAGCTGTCTCAGGTTCTCCGCGAACACGTCTTCGGGCTGCCGCGCCGCCAGGGCGGCGTGGAGCAGCTGCATGTAGGTCTCGTGGCACGCCCGCGGCTCGAAATCGGGCCGGGCCTTGTCGTCCACTTCGGCGCCCGCATCGGCGAGCGCCTTCGCCGCCGCCTCGATCCGCGCCTTCACGCGTTTGTCGACCGGCGCCATCGGATCGTCGGACCAGAGCGCCACCTTCAGCCCCTTCGCGCCGTGGTAGCCCGGCTGCGGCAGGTCGAGTTTCCAGCCCGGCGCATGCGGCCGGTCCGCGCCCGCCGTGAGATCCAGCGCCAGTTCCAGGTCCGCGGCCGACCGCGCCAGCGGCCCGACCACCGAAATGTCCGTGGGCGTCAGCGCACCAGCCAGCGAATGCCCGCGCATGGGCACGATTCCCCAGGTGGGCTTGTGGCCGAAGACGCCACTGTAATGCGCGGGATTGCGGATCGAACCGCCAATGTCGGAGCCGTATTCCAGCGCCGAGAAGCCGGCCGCCAGCGCCGCCGCGCCGCCGCCCGAGGAGCCGCCGGGCGTATGGCCGGCCCGCCAGGGGTTGTGGGTGGTGCCATAGACCGGGTTGTAGCTCTGGAAGTCAGCCAGCATGACGGGGATGTTGGTCTTGCCGAAGATCACCGCGCCGGCGTCCTTCAGGCGCTTCACGACCACGCTGTCGGCCTTCGCGCGGTTGTCGCGGAACGCCTCGACGCCCCAGCAGGTCGGCAGCCCCTCGATGTCGAAGCTCTCCTTCACCGTCATCGGCAGGCCGTGCAGCGCGCCCCAGTTCTCGCCCCTGGCGCGGGCCGCGTCGGCCTCCCGGGCCCGGTCGCGGGCGCGCTCGAAGTCGCGGACGACGACGGCATTGATGGCGTCGTCGTGACGCTCGACGCGGCCGATGTAGTGATCGAGCAGTTCCAGCGCGCCGACCTCGCCGCGGGCGATGGCCCCGCTCAGTTCCCGCGCCGTCTTCCAGGCCATGCCGGTCATCGTTCCCTCCCGCGCTGCCGGTTTCGGCACGCATCATTGCAGAATGCGAAGCATTCCGACCAGTTCCGATGCGCCGAATCCTGAAATCAGGAGCGCAGCCAGGCCCAGGCCTGATCCTCGTCGTCGCGGTCGAATGAACGGATTTCCATCGGCAGGACGTGTTCGGCGGCCTCCACGGCGCGCTTCATCCAGTCGCTGGCCCCGACCAGGGCGTATCTGCGCACGTGCCGGATCGCACCGATCTTCGCCGAAAACAGCGAGCCCGAGACCAGCATCGCCGGATCGAAGCCCTCGTAGTCGTGCAGGCGGACGAACAGGTCGATACGCCGGCCGCTGGCCGTCGCTTCGCGCAGCGGTCCGACGATCGTGTCGATATCGCCCGGCGTGACGCGGCCATTGATCTCGAAGGCCAGCACGCCTTCCTCGCGCGGCTCGATCCGGCGGACCGCCTTCCGCGGTTGCGCCGGCGCCGCCGGGACGTCGGAGGCGAAGGCCATCGCGGCGTCCCGCGAGGCCGAATCGTAGGCGCGGAACTCGACCGCGGCGACGGATCGGTTGAGAAAGCGCACGATCGCGCTGACGAACTTCTTGTCGGAGACGGCGGCGACATGGGGGAAACGCTCCCACATCGACAGCATCTCCATCTCGAAGCGGATGTCCTCGGCGATGGCGTCGCCGGTAACGTCGGACAGGCCGGTCAGATCCACGAACAGGCCGAGGGCCTCGTGCCGCTCCAGCCTGGCGCGGCAGGCGCTTTCGATGGCCTGGATGTCCTCCCGCGTGACCGTGCCCGAAAGCTCGATGGCGAGAACGTCGTCGGGGGCGTCGAGGATGGCGTACATGGCGGAATTCCCGTGCTGCCGTTGCTGACAGCCAGGGATATGCGCTCACGGGCCGCGGCGTTCAACGCGCCCGCCGGAAAAGAAAGGCCCCCGCCCCGGCAGGGATTCGGGACGAGGGCCGGAAGGCAATCGGGGGATCACGCGGAACCGATTTCGTGATCCCCCGACCGCAGGGTGGGTCTCAAGGCAATGGCCCGGCCGTTGGTGTCCCACCCAGCGGCTCTCTGTAAGGTCAGGCCGGCGGCACTCGGGCGTGAGAACAATACCGCCGGCCTGAAACGCCCCCGACCCCGATCGGTGGCGCGTTCTGTCCTTCGCCGCTGCCGGCCTGTGGTCCGCGCTGGCCGGCAGGGCCTTCGGCGCTTGCCGTGAAACGCGTGACATGGGAACAATCAATCAATTCCGGATTGCGCCCGCCGACTGCGTGGAGGGGGCCCGAAGCGAAAGCGGGATTTGTGATCTTCGCCATGTGCCACCCTCCGATAAGCTGTCACCCCGTCAACAACCCACCCCGCCGGCCTATTCGGTTACCCTATGAGCGAAGATGATCACGAAAGCGTGAGCGACGGCCTGGCGGCGAATCTATCCCGCCTCTGGCGCTATGCGCTCGTGCTCAGCCGTGATCACGCGACCGCCGAGGATCTGGTGCAGGCGACCTGCCTGCGGGCCCTTGAGCGCCGGGATCAGTACCGCGCGGGCACCAACCTCCGGGCCTGACTGTTCACCATCCTGTCCTCGATCTGGAAAAATCATCTCCGCGCCGAGCGGGTGCGGCAGGGGGCGGGATTCGCCGATCCCGAAACCGCGCTGGTCGCCGATGGCGAAGGCGAGATGGAAATGAATAATCTGCTGCGGCGGGTGTTGATTGAGGTCGAAAGACTGCCGGAAGCGCAGCGGCAGACCGTCACCCTGGTCTATGCGGAAGGGTTTACCTACCGGGAAGCCGCGCGAATTCTGGACGTCCCCATCGGAACCATCATGTCCCGGCTTGCAACGGCACGATCCATGCTTGCAGGCCTGAAGGAGTCGCCGTCCGCGACCCCGCCAATGGAGGAAGACGAGCGGGAATGACCGCCAGTGCCGACAATGCGATGCTTGGGGACGAGGAGCTTGTCGCCTTCCTCGATGGCGAACTGCCGCTCGAAGAGCGCCGCCGGGTCAACCGCGCTCTCGCCGAATCGGCCGATGCGCGCCAGCGGCTGGAGCGCCTGCGCACCGGCGACCGGCCCTTCCGTGAAGCCTTCGACCTGCTGGAGCGGCAGGCGCCGATGGACCGGCTGCGTCCCATGCTGGCCGAGGCCGAACGCCGCGCCGGCGCATCCGCGTCGCCCGCCGCCGGCGGCCGCGCGCCGATGGCTGCGGCGGCCGCCATCCTGCTGGCTCTGGTCGGCGGCTTCGCCGGCGGCATACTGTTGCAGCCGGAACCGGGCGAAGTGGCCCGGACCGCGCCGGTCGAAGCGCCGGCTGAGCGCGGCTGGCGACAGGCCGTCGCAGATTACCAGAGCCTGTTCACGACCGAATCCCTCACGCCTTATCAGGGCGGCGATTCCGGTATCGAGCTGGCAAGCGCCACGGTCGGCCTGGAGCTGAAACGGCTGGCGCAGAACACGGATGAGCTCAATTTCCGACGCGTGCAGGTGCTGCGATTCAACGGCAAGCCGCTGATCCAGTTTGCCTTTCTCAGCGCCGACGGCATCCCGGTGTCATTCTGCGTCATTCCGTCAGGCAACGAACCCGCGCCGGAGAGCTTCGAGACCCGCAACGACATGGGCGTAGTCCACTGGGTCGAGGACGGCTTCGGCTACATGGTCATCGGCGGCATGCCGCAGGAGCGCCTGTTCGACGTCGCGCACCAACTGAAGATGCGCCTGCCGGCCTGAACCGTCGGCGGGGCCGGGTCCTGCGAAGTTTCTAATCCGTGGTCACGGCGTCATCCGCCGCCGGCGCATTTTCGGCGGCGGATTCGGCGTTTTCCGGCATCCGGCAGCCGATGGCCCAGAGTCCGTAGACCGGATGCTCCAGCGAGTTCAGAGACGGCATGGACGCCAGCATCCAGCCGTCGAAGACCACGGCGCGCGGCCGGTCGGCGGCGTCGTCCTCGACATGCAGCAGGACGAAGGATTCGGGCTGTTCGAACAACGGACGGCTGCGGCAATAGCGGGCGGTGATCTCCAGCGTGCCGAAACGCATGGTCTCGCCGATCGGGATTTCCAGGTCGGTGGTTTCGGCGGTGATCTTGTCAAGCACGCGCAGCACGGCGGTGTGGCCGACCGGACGATCGGGCGACGGGGCGGGTTGCGCGACGGCGGCGGCGGCGAGCAGGCTCAGCCCGGCAAGGACGCCGAAAAGCGCAGTCTGACGTAGTCGGCGGTCCATCTTCCCTCGCTGTCGCAGAGGCTGGGCCTCAGCAGTTCCACGGCCTCGGCGCGGGCCTCGGCGCGCTGGTCGGCCGGCAGGGCCTTGAAGAACGCCTCGCCGAATGTGTCCATCCAGCCGCCGACATCGGTCGGCAGCAGGGTCGGACGCGGTATCAGTTCGGCGGTGTGGACCTCGAAGCCCTGCGCCGTCAGCAGGGATCCATATTCCTCGGGCGTGGGGAAATACCATGGCGAGAACGAGGCGCCATCGAGGCCGCGCGCATTGAGCACCGCGATCATGGCGGTCTTGCACGCGGCGACGTTGGTGTGGCCGCCGAACTCGCCGACGAACCGTCCGCCCGGCTTCAGCGCCCGTTTCACGCCGGCGACGACCTCCGCCGGCCGCAGCATCCAGTGCAGCGCCGCGTTGGAGAAGACCGCGTCGAACTCCGCCTCGAAGGTCAGCGCATGACCGTCCATGACATGCGCGTCCAGGCCCTTTTCCCGGGCGACGCGGATCATGTCCTCGCCGGCGTCGACGCCAACGACCTCGCAGCCCATTTCGACGAGCTTCTCGGTCAGATAGCCGTCGCCGCAGCCGAGATCGAGGATGCGCTCGCCGTTCTGCGGCCGCAGCAGCTCTACCACCGGCATGCCCAGCACGGCCACGAATCCGGCGTTCTTCTGGTAACGGTCGGACTGCCAGTCCTGCGGCTGCCCGCTCATTCCGACTTGCCGCTGGAATAGATCGCCTGGCCGACCAGGTCGATCAGGTTCACCGATCCCTGGGCGAAGCGGAAATTGTCGCCCGCCGCCATATTGTCGATCCCGCCGCCCGGCTCGACCGACAGATAGGAATCGCCCATCAGGCCCTCGGTCAGGATCCGGATGGCCGAATCCTCGGGAATGTCGACGCCCTTGCGCACGTTGATGCGCACCACGGCGAGCAGACTGGACGGTTCCAGTTCCGTGGAGATGACGGAACCGATCTTGATGCCGCTCATGCGCACGTCGGCGCCGACGTTCAGGCCGTCGATCTTGTCGAACTTGGCCGTCAGCGGATAGCCGGACGTGGGCGCGATATCCGCGGTCCGGTAGGCGAAGATGATGAAGATCGCGGCGATGGCGAGCACCACCGCGCCGATCACTGTCTCGAGGACATTGCTGACCATGATCCGCGCTCCTTACCGGTCGGGCGACCAGGCTTCATAGTCGGCGTCCGACGGGTCCCGTTCCGCCCGGCGCGTGACATGACCCTTCGGACGATAGGCGTGCGGCGTGCCCGTCAGATTGGGAACGTGCGGCCTTTCCCAGTCATAGACGATCGAATCGCCCTCCTTCGGGGCCGCATCGACGGTATGGTGCAGCCAGGCGTTCCACATCGGCGGCACCTTCGAGCCCTCGTCGATCCCCTTGTAGACGACCCAGCGGCGGCCCGCTTCCTTGCGGTCCTCGTAGTAGGCGTTGCCGAACTGGTCCTCGCCGACCTTCCTGCCGCGCCGCCAGGTCATGAAACGGGTGAACATGTTGGGCATGAGCTTTCGGGACTCCCTGATGCGTGGGGCGGAATATGCCGAAAGGCTCCGGCGGCGGCAAGTACGCCCGCCCGAGGCTATGGCGCAATATCGACGGCATGGGTATAGCCGCCCTGGCCGTCGGGAGCGAAATCGACCTGCACGCGCACATCCCGGCCGCAGATGCGCACGGTCCAGATCTCCCGCCACAGCCGGTCGGCCAGCGGCGCATCGCCGGTGCTGCCCAGCCAGCGCCGGAACTGCGTATCGACGATGTGCCGCGCCGAGCTCCGGCAATCGCCCTCCAGCCGCGCGCCGGCGATGGCGAAGACTGCCGGCGTCGCCTTTACCTGCAAGCGCCCGTCAGCCTTCGACGATCCCGGCAGCAGCACGGTCATGAACGGGCTCGCGCCCTCGCCCGCCGTCACCAGCACGTTGTGCAGCGCCGGCTCGCCGCAGCGGTCGATGCGCACCTGTTCGCGCCACTGTCCGCCGGTCGGTATGGGCAGGCCGGGTTCGAAGGACGGCTCGGTGATGATGCGCAGTTCCTGCCGCCGCATGCCCTTCAGCACCTGCACGCACTGCGGGGCCAGCCGGGTTTCCAGCCGGGCGATGCTGCGGCCCATCTCGTTGAGATAGGCCGGCGCGTTGACATAGGCGCGGAAAGGCACAACCCAGCCCGGTTCCGCCGCGCCGGCCAGTGCGGGCAGAAGGCAGGCCAGCGCTGCCAGCAGGCGGCGCATCAAGCGGCCGAGAGGCGCTCCAGCGCGGCGTTGAGCTTGGTGCGTGCCGCCGCCGCGTCCTCGCGGCGCTCCCGCTCCTGCTCGACCACGTGTTCGGGCGCGCGGGAGACGAAATTCTCGTTGGCGAGCTTCTTCTCGATGCGCGCGATCTCGCTCTCCAGCTTCTCGATCTCCTTCGACAGCCGCGACTTCTCGGCGCCGATATCGATGACGTCGGCCAGCGGCAGCACCACCCGCATGCCGCCGACGACCGTCTCCGCGCCGCCGGCGCCGTCCGGCATGGCGAACACCAGGTCCGACAGCCTGGCCAGGCGGGAAATCATCTGCCGGTTGCGCTCGATCCGCGACTTCCGTTCGTCGTCCGCATCGGGAAAGTGGGCGACGATCTGGGCGCCGGGCGGGACGTTGGTCTCGGCCCGAACGGAGCGGATCTCGGAGATCAGGTCGATGACGAAGCCGAATTCCGTCTCCGCCTCCGCGTCGGCGAAATCGATGGACGGCCAGTCGAGGGCCGAGACCGAACCCTCGCCGCCCGTGCGCTGCCAGAGCTCCTCGGTGACGAAGGGTGTGAAGGGATGCATCATCGCCAGGATGCGGTTCAACGCCCAGCCCGCGGTGGCGCGGGTCTCGCCGGAAACCTCCGCGTCGTTGGACTGCAGCGCCGGCTTGGCCAGTTCCAGATACCAGTCGCAGAAGGTGTTCCAGACGAAGCGGTAGGCTGCGCCGGCCGCCTCGTTGAAGCGGAAGGCCTCCAGTTCGCGGTCGATCGCCTGGGCCGCACGCGCCGCCTCGGCCGCAATCCAGCGGTTGACCGGCTGGGTCAGGGCCGCCGGGTCGAAGTCCGCCGGCTCCGCGCACTGGTTCATTTCGCAGAAGCGTGCGGCGTTCCAGATCTTGGTGGCGAAGTTGCGGTAGCCGGCGACGCGTTGCGGCGAAAGCTTGATGTCACGGCCCTGGGCGGCCATCGCCGTCAGCGTGAAGCGCAGCGCGTCGGCGCCGTACTCGTCGATCAGGTCCAGCGGATCGATGACGTTGCCCTTCGACTTGGACATCTTCTGGCCCTTCTCGTCGCGGACCAGGGCGTGGATGTAGACCGTGTGGAACGGAATCTCGTCCATGAAGTGGAGGCCCATCATGATCATGCGGGCGACCCAGAAGAAGATGATGTCGAAGCCGGTGATCAGCACGTCGGTCGGGTAGTAGCGCTCGAGCTCCGGCGTCGCCTCCGGCCAGCCCAGCGTCGAGAACGGCCACAGCGCAGACGAGAACCAGGTGTCGAGGACGTCCTCGTCGCGGGTCAGCTCGACCTTGCGGCCATAGTGCTTCTCCGCCGCGGCTGCCGCCTCTTCCTCGGTGTGCTCGACGAAGATCGCGCCGTCCGGCCCGTACCAGGCCGGAATCTGGTGGCCCCACCAGAGCTGTCGGCTGACGCACCAAGGCTGGATGTTGCGCATCCACTCGAAATAGGTGTTCTCCCAGTTCTTCGGGACGAACTGGATGCGCCCCGACTCGACGGCCTCGATGGCGGGCTTCGCCAGCGTGGCCGCATCGACGAACCACTGGTCGGTGAGCCACGGTTCGATGACGACGCCGGAGCGGTCGCCATAGGGCACCGTGTGGGTGATCTCGTCGATCTTCTCCAGCAGGCCTTCGGCGTCCAGATCGGCGATGACCTTCTCGCGCGCGGCGAAACGCTCCAGACCGCGATAGGCCTCGGGCACGTTGTCGTTCAGGACCGCGTGTTCGTCGAAGATGTTGACCATCTCGGCGTCGTGGCGCTTGCCGACCTCGAAGTCATTGAAGTCGTGGGCCGGCGTGATCTTCACCGCGCCGGAGCCCTGTTCGGGATCGGCGTATTCGTCGGCGACGATGGGGATGCGGCGGCCGACCAACGGCAGGATGACGTGCTTGCCGATCAGGCCGGTGTAGCGCTCGTCGTCGGGATGAACCGCGACGCAGGTGTCGCCCAGCATCGTCTCCGGCCGGGTGGTGGCGACGGTGATGAAGGCGCCGTCCTCGCCCTCGACCGGATAGCGGAAATGCCACATGTGGCCCTTCACTTCCCGGTTCTCCACCTCCAGATCGGAGATCGCGGTCAGCAGCTTCGGATCCCAGTTGACCAGCCGCTTGTCGCGGTAGATCAGGTCCTGTCTGTAGAGGTCGACGAAGACCTTGCGGACGGCGGCGGAAAGCCCCTCGTCCATGGTGAAGCGCTCGCGGTCCCAGTCGCAGGACGCGCCCAGGCGGCGGAGCTGGTTGGTGATGGCGCCGCCCGACTCCTCCTTCCATTCCCAGACGCGCTCGACGAAAGCCTCGCGGCCCATGTCGCGCCGGTTCTTCCCCTGCTCGGCGAGCTGTCGTTCGACGACCATCTGGGTGGCGATGCCGGCGTGGTCCGTGCCCGGCTGCCACAGCGCATCGCGCCCCTTCATGCGCCGCCAGCGCATCAACACGTCCTGCAGCGTGTTGTTCAGCGCGTGGCCCATGTGCAGGCTGCCGGTGACGTTCGGCGGCGGGATCACGATGGTGAAGGGATCGCCGTCCACCTGGCCACAGCGGAACAGACCGCCCTGTTCCCATTCACGATAGAGCCGCTGTTCGACCTCCTGGGGCCGATAGGTCTTGTCCAGCATCGCCGAACCCGCCGTTTCCGATTGAACTGACACCGCCCGCGGCGCGCCCGCGCCGGGATGCAGGGTACTAGGGCGCGGGACGCCAGGGCGTCAAGTGGAAGGGCGGCGGAACGCTCAGCGCTTGCTGTCGTCGACCTCGCCGGCGAGCTTGGCGATCTCGCGTTCGACGATGCGCTGGACGATCGCCGGCAGGTTCTTGTCCAGCCATTCCTTCAGCATCGGCCGCAGCAGCTCCTTGGTGATGTCTTCCAGACTGCGGTGGGTCGGCACGGAAATGTCGCGCTGGGAGGAAACCCGGTGGGTGAGCGCGGCGAGCGAGGCCGCCGATTCGGCCGCGGTGACGTCGGAGATCAGGCGGTCGGTGATCGTCTGCGGCGACACCGGCGGGGCCGGCGTTTCCATGCGGTCGTCTGCCGCGTCGCCCGTCAGGTCGGTGTCGGAGCCCTCGTCCTCGACCATGTCGGTCAGTTCGAGAACCTCTTCCTCTTCGGGCTCCGGCTCGGGTTCGGGTTCCGGCTCCGGTTCGGGCGCGAACACCGGCTCGGGCTCCGGTTCCGGATCGGAGTCCGGCTCGGAGTTCAGCATCTCCTCGACGGAATCCTCCTCCTCGGCCGCCTCCGGCTTCGGCTGTTCTTCCTCGTCGTCTTCGGAAATGATCCGCCGGATGGAGGCGAGAATCTCCTCCATTGTCGGTTCGTTCTGGGCGTTGGCGTCGCTCATGATCTTTCCGTGTTCAATGACGGCCGTCGGTCGCGCGGCGTCCGGAATGGCCAGCGTTGCACGGATGACGCTAAAGCTTGGTTAACGCCCCCGCAATGCTCACTCCGCCCGCGGTTGGGTGCCCCACCACTGATCGCGGACCTGCCTGTAGTGGACATCGGGGTCGTAGGCTTCGACCGCCAGGCCAAGCACCGCAACGCTGAGCCGCCCTACGGCGTCCAGCAGTTGATAGGCCCCGACATACTCGTCGCGCTCCGCCTGAACCAGCGCGACCTGCGAATCCAGCAGGTCCTGTTCGGCATCGAGCACGTCCAGCGTCGTGCGCGAGCCGACCTGCGCCTCCTGGATCACGCCTTCCAGCGCGATCTCGTTGGCGCGCACCTCGGCGCGGCCGGCCACGATCCGGGCGCGTGCGGTCTCCAGCGCCTCCCAGGCCTGGGTCACGCCTTCGCCGACCAGCCGGCGGGTCTCCTGCACTTCCAGCATGCGCTGGCTGTGCACGTTCTTCTGCTGGCGCACGCCGCTGTGGACGGCGCCGGCCTGATAGATCGGCACCGTCAGCACGCCGCGCAGCCGCAGCGTGGTGTTGTCGTCGCCGGCCTGGGTGCCGTTGCGCGAATGGGTCGCCAGCGCCTCCACGTCGACCTGGGGCAGAAGCTGGCCATAGGTCGCGCGGATGTCGTGCTCCGCCGAGTCGGCAGTGTTGACCGCGACCAGCAGATCCGGATTTTCCGCGTACGCGATCTCCAGCGCCAGCTTCTCGCTGGGCGGCACGTCGGGCAGCGGCGGCGGCGGTTGCAACTGATCGGGCATGTTGCCGACGACACGCTCATAGGCCGCGCGCGCGGCGATCAGATTGCCTTCCGCCTGCGCCCGGTCCGCCGCGGCGCGTGACAGCGCCGCCTGTGCCTGGGCCACATCGGTGCGGGTGATCTCGCCGACGCTGAAACGATCCTGCGCGGCCTCGAGCTGACGCTCCAGCCGTTCCTCGTTGTTCAGGTTGAGCTGCACGATCGCCTGATTGAGCAGCACGTCCATGTAGACGGTGACGGCGTCGAGCAGGATGTCCTGCTCGGTGGAACTCAGATTGGCGCGGCCGGCCAGCACCAGCGCCTCGGCGGAATCGACCTCGGCCGGCGTCGTGCCGCCGTCATAGACCGGCTGGGTCAGGTTCAGCGTGGCGTTGAGCGGTGCGGTTGTGTCGGAACTCGCGATGCCGCGGATTTCCTGGTCGTTGAACTGCAGACCGCCGTCGGCCGTGGCCACGACGGTCGGCCGCCAGCCCGACAGCGCCTGGTTGACGTTCTCGTCGACGGCGCGGAGGTTGGCGCGCTCGGCGGCCAGCGTCGGATTCGTCGCATAGGCGGCGATCAGGGCTTCGCGCAGGGTCTCGGCTGCGGCCGGTCCGGCAAGGGCCGTCAGCAGGGCGGCGCCGGAAACCGCGCCTAGTAGCGCGCGATTGACGGGTCGATTTCGAGCGACCATCTGTCGATGCCCCCTTCCATGTTGGTGACATTGCCGAAACCCTGCTGGCGCAGGTAGTTGACCGCCTGCATGCTGCGGCCGCCATGGTGACAGTTGATCACCACGGGCCGGTCCCGCGGCACCTCGGCCACGCGCTGGGGCAAACTCTTCAGCGGGATCAGGAGGGCGTCCTCGATATGACCCTGGTCGAACTCCCAGGGCTCGCGCACATCGACGATCGCGGCGCCCTTCGCGCGCATATCAGCGGCCTCGGCGACCGTCACCTCCAAAGGCAGTTCGGGAGCGCTCAAAACACGAAACTCTTCTTCTTCTCGAAGCCGGGCAGGACGGGCGTCGCCGCGTCGAAGATCGTGCGCCGGCCGATCCCGCCCACGCGGGTGAAGATGGTCAGCTTGCCGATGCCGCCCTCGCGCAGCACCGTCATCAGCCGGCCGCCCTCGGCGAGCTGGTCCAGCAGAGTCTCCGGCACCTCGGCCACCGCGCCTTCCAGGATGATCACGTCGAAGGGTCCCTGGTCGGGAATGCCCTGCGCCAGTTCGCCCTCGACCACCGCCACGTTGGCGATGCCCAGGCCCGCCAGCGTCTCGGTGGCGCGGCGGACGAATTCCGGATCCTGCTCCAGCGCGATCACCGTTCCGGCCAGCGCCGCGGCCACAGCCGCGCCGTAGCCCGTGGTGCAGCCGACCATCAGCACCGTATCGTCTGCCTCGATGCGGGCGTCCTGCAGCATGCGCGCCAGCACCATCGGCTCCATCATGTAGCGGCCCTCGCCCAGCGGCAGATCCTCGTCGACATAGGCGATGCCGCGCAGTTCCTTGGGCACGAAGGCCTCTCTCGGCACGCGATCGATCGCCTCGATCAGACGCTCGTCGATCAGCCGGTTCGGCCGGAGCTGGCTGTTGATCATGGCCTGGCGCGCAGCCTCATAATCCAGACTTGTGGACATTCACCCTTTCCCGGAAGCGAGCGGACCCCCTCGGATCCACGGAAATCTCATGCAATTCGTGGCGTTATAAGGTGCGCGGGATCGCCGCGCAATGCGACCGGAACGCAACACCGCTTCCCGCTTGACCCGTTCGGGAGCGGGGCCTATACCGCAGCCCGCCCACTCATTGGAACGGCGCGGTGGCGGAGTGGTGACGCAACGGACTGCAAATCCGTGTACACCGGTTCGATTCCGGTCCGCGCCTCCAGCCCTACTGTCAGTCCAATGGCCCGGCATCCGGGAAGCAGCGGGTTGAATGCCGGGGCGATCTCTCTCAAGTGAAATGCAGACGGGGTCGCCCGGCCCCGAAGGCGGCGTGGACGTCCGGCGGCGAAGCCGCCATTGACCGCGGCCGCCGTATTCCCTTCGCGGCGGCGGCGAGAGCGCCGCTTCGGATCCCTCGCACCCCCCCCCCGGCAACCATCGCAGGAGCCTCATGCCATGATGCCGCCCAGGAGAACC
This sequence comes from Minwuia thermotolerans, assembly GCF_002924445.1. Taxonomy (NCBI): domain Bacteria; kingdom Pseudomonadati; phylum Pseudomonadota; class Alphaproteobacteria; order Minwuiales; family Minwuiaceae; genus Minwuia; species Minwuia thermotolerans. The sequence goes on along the minus strand of NZ_PIGG01000081.1, from coordinate 81,284 downwards.
GCACCATTCAATCCCCGCGGCTTCTGGCATTGGCGCCACGCCCCCGTTGTGGTGGTGCTCGCCGCGGCGGTCGCGGCCACCCTGCCGCCCTACCTCGTTGCAACATGGCCCGCTCCGCTCGAAGCGTTCTGGGCCTGGCTGAACCGGGGCCACGGCGCGGACGGGGTCACGAACGGCGCCACGCTGCGCGATCTGGGGCTGATCCTGCTCGGGCTGATGGCCCTGCCGCTGCTGGTATGGCGCAGCATCACCGCCCACCGCCAGGCGGCCCGACAATTCCGGCAGCTCGAGTCGGGCCAGCGCGGCAACCGCTACGGCCGGCTTCAGGATGCCGCCGGGATGCTGGGCGCTGACTCCCGACAGGAGCGGATGGCCGCGATGTTCGTCCTCGACGAACTCCGCCGCGAGGATCCCGCCGCCTACCATGTCCCGGTCATGCGCCTGCTGACGGCCTGCTTCGAGGATACGCGCGGTCCGGAAAGGCCGCCCAATGGCGAGCCGTCCGCCGCCGGCGGCGGGAACATCTACACCGAAGACGAAAAGCGCCTGCTGTTCCGCACGCTCGGCGCACGCGACGACAGGATGAAACGCGCCGAGCGGGCCGCCGGCTACCACCCGGAACTGCGCGGGGCCCGCATCCCCGCGCCGCTTTCCTGCCACTTCCTCGACTTCTCCGGCTTCGATTTCGCGAAGATGGACCTTTCGGGGATCCGGTTCGAGGGCTGCGATTTCTCCCGCGCCGGCCTTGATCGCTGCGGACTGCGCCATTGCGCCTTCTTCCGCGGCGCAATGAAGGGCGTCCACATGACGGGCAACGCCATCGACGGCGCGACGTTCCACAGGGTGGAGGGTCTGAGCCCCAGACGGCTCAAGCACAACGCCTATGACTGCGAAGACGGCCGGCCTGCAGCGTTCATCGACGCCACGACCGGCGAGGAGCAGCCGGTCGATGTCACTCCGGCCCCGGAGGCAGCCGGCGGCAGGACGGCCGCGGAGCCCGCCTGATCCTGCCGGCGATCATGGCGACACCGGCGCCGGCGCAGCGATCGCGCGGCGGTCGCCGATGCCGCGGCACGGCCGGGGACGGCCGGATTTTTCGCTGGCCAAGCCATGGGGCCTTTGTTATATCGCCGCTCCGCCACGGCTGGTCCTCGGTAGCTCAGTTGGTAGAGCAAGCGGCTGTTAACCGCTGGGTCGTAGGTTCGAGTCCTACCCGGGGAGCCAACCGGCGGCGGCATTTCCCGATCATCTCCACCGCGGCCTGAGCGAGGCGTTGTACCCTCCGCCGGGCGGAATCCGTTGTAGCCTTCGGTCGAGTTCGTCAGGGCACTCCGCTCGCACGCGACAGGCGGACGCGCCCGCCTCGGGTTGAAGCCCCTGATCCGACTGAAGAAATCAGAAACAGGCCGGGTGCGCCTCCACACTCAAGCCCGGTCCGGCGGCCGATGACGGACCCTGCGCGAAGGCGCGCAGCCGTCGTTGGCCGTTGCAGCGCCGCTCCGGCCACACGCCACCGCGGCAATCGTTCCGCCGCCGGTCAGTTCCGCCAGAACTCAGGGTCCAGCAGAACCAGCACGGTAAACAGCTCCAGCCGCCCCAGCATCATAGCGGCCGACAGAAGCCACTTCGCAGTGTCCGAAAGCGGCACGAAATTGCCCGCTGGTCCGATGATGCTTCCAAGACCCGGTCCGACATTGGTCAGCGCTGTGATCGTCGCGGTCACCGATGTCACCATGTCCAGTCCGGTCATGGAGAGCAGAAGGGACCCGAAGGCGATCACGACCACATAGGCCGCCAGAAATGCGAGCACCGACACCGGAACGTCGGCTGGCAGCCGCTGGCCGCCATATTGCGGCACATGAACGCGATGGACCGAGGAAAGCCGCCGGATCTGGCCCACCACGGTTATCGCCAGGATCTGGATACGATAGGTCTTTACCGCGCCCGAGGTCGAACCGGCGCAGCCTCCCATGAACATCAGGAAGAGAAATGCGGTGACCGCGAACGAGCCCCAGAGCTGATAGTCAGTGGTCGCATAGCCCGTGGTCGTGACGATGGAGACCACGTTGAAGACGACCAGCCGCGCCGCAACCGTCGGGTCGCCGCCCTCGGTCAGCCAGAGCCAGAGCGTGAACAGCGCGCAGACGCCGAACACGACCGCCAGGAATCCCCGCACCTGGGGATCCTTGTAGAAGGCGTCGGGCCGCCCTCGCAGTGCGTGGACGTAGGCGGCGAATGGCAGGGCGCCGGCGATCATGAACAGTGACGCGGCCCAGTGCAGCGCAGGCTCCTCGAAATATCCGAACGAGGCGTCGTGCGTGGAGTATCCACCGGTCGACAGGGTCGTCATGGCGTGGCAGATGGCATCGAAATCGCTCATGCCCAGAATCTTGTAGGTCAAAGCAGCGATCACCGTGAGGCCGGCGTAGACGCTGAAGATCCAGGCCCCGAACTGCACGGCCCGCGGAACCGCCTTCTCGAACTGGTCCGAACTTTCCGTTCTGAACAGCTGCATGCCGCCGACGCGCAGGAACGGCAGCAGCATGATGGCCATGAGGATGATTCCAGCGCCCCCCATCCATTGCAGCAGGGATCGCCAGAACAACAGGCCCCGATCCGCCGTATCGAGCCCGGCGATTACGGTCGATCCGGTGGTGGTGAGGCCCGACATCGCCTCGAAATAGGCGTCTGAATAATCAAGGCCGTAGAACAGGAACGGCAGCGCCGCCGCCGCGGGGAGGCTTGCCCAGGCGAGCGAAGTGAGCACGAACGCGTCGCGCAATCGCAGGGATATGCCCTGCCGTGGTCTGGATGCAATGACCAGCAGACCGCCGAGTGCAAGGACGACAAGCATGGATTCGAGAAAGCCGACAGCGAAGCCGTCGATCGTGACCAGGTCGATCAGGATCGGCACCAGCATCAGCCCGGCGAGCCCGCACCAGAGCATGCCGACGATGTAGAAGATCGACTGCAAATTCAGCAAAAGACGACCCCAATGCCGCGGGCCGTCATCATCCGCCCCCGCCCCCGGCATTCAACGGCGAAATCGCCGCATGGCCGGGACGGGTACCTGACTGCGTCCCGGACGGCACAATGGCGACCCGTCAGCAGGGTAGTCACAGCCGATGCTCGCCTGCGCCGTCTGCTCTTCGCCAGAAATTGCGCCCGGCGCCTGTCCAATGGACCACAGGTGACCAAAAAATATCGGTGATCCGACTCTTTGCAATTTTGCCGAATTCAATAATATTCAAGACATTATTCTCAGAACATATGAGGTTATGCTTCAGTTAAAAAACGAAAAATCCATGAATTTCAATCGAACATCCCTGATATCATATTTTCGCCATATTTAAGCCTCACTTTGAAAAGCGTGTGAATTCGCCGGATCACAATGGCGATTTGCAACAAGATCGAAACGTCACAGGGAGACAGACATGGCGAACGACAATATTCTGAGCCGCGGCAAACCTTACGGAATCGGCATCACCGGCGGCATCGTCGTTGGCGTGATCATCGTATTCGCCAGCGGCTGGGGCGTGACGTCCGCCGCAATGGAAGATGCGGTCCACGACGCGAAGGTCGAACCCATGGCCTCCCTCTGCGCGGCCGAGGCGATGCGCTCCTGGGAGGCGCAAGGCAACACGGCGGAGGAACTCGCTGGCTGGGACAATCGGGAGAAGCGGGAAGAACTGGCGAAATCGGTCACCAGTGAGTGGCCGGTCCCCGATCCCCTGAAGGACGATATCAACGACGCCTGCGAAGGGCAGATGGCGTGACACCGACATGCGCCTCGGCCGGATGCCGCAAGGGGTCCGGCCGGGGCGTCGTCGATCCCGGCCCGCGCGATTCCGCAGATGCGGCGGTGCTCTGGACCGGATCGGCCCTGATACGGCAATCGAGAGGAACAAACCCATGCGATGCCATCGTATCCTGTCCGCCGGGACGGCCGTGGCGCTGCTCTGCCTGTCGCCGCACGCATCGCTCCTGGCGGAGGAAATGGTCGAAGGCTGGACGGTTGAATGCCTCGACGGGGCGAGTGAGGACAACTACCTCTGCGCCGTCAGCAAGGAGTTCGGCGGCCGATTCGAGATTTACAGATCGGGCGCACGCATCGGCGAGCGCATCGTCTTTGTTGGACCCACGATAAACCCTGGCCCGCCAACGCTCTCCGACAAGGCGCCGGAGATCATGCTCGAAGGATGGGCCACAAGCCGCGACATGCGCGACCTCGGTCCGATCCTGCTGCTGCGCAAGGGTTATGACGCGGTCGCCAGCTACAGCGACCGACGCGGCAAGCGCCATCAATTCAAGGTCGAATCGGAAGGACTCCACGAGGCCATGCTGGAGATGGACCAGCTAATTGACCAGCTGGGTGAGGAACTGGGGCTTCGTGTCGAGATCCGCTATGGCTTTCCCGCCGAGATCGACAGGACCCTGGTGGACCGCGCGCAGTTCAAAGGCGCCCCCCTGGTCAACGAAAGCACCTGAGCCGGCACCGCGCCAATCGTCCGCCGTGCCGTCACAGCCGGTCGGCCACGGCCTCCATGAAGGCGTCGCGGACGCCGATCTCCCGCAGGTGTGCGACTGTCTCCCGCACATAGTCCACATTGCGCCCGCTGTGGCCCTCGGCGCGGCGCACCGTCTCCACCGCCGTCTCCACGCTGATGCGGCCGGCATATTGCGGGTTGGCCCGGTCGACGGTGAAGGTGAGACCGTGCACCGCGCCGCCATCGGCGAGGTCGAGGCGGACATGGGTGGGCACGTAGACCGGCGTCACCATCTCCCGGGCCGCCAGATAGTCGAAGGCGGCCTGCGCTTCCTCCTCGGGCACGCGGTAGGCGGCGCCGATGCAGGAGCCGCCGCGGTCCAGGCCCATCACCAGTCCCGGCGCGTGCTGCAGCCCGCGGTGATGCCAGGACCAGACGCAGAGCCGGCGGTGCCGGCCGCGCAGCAGCGCCTGCTGGCGCTCGGCGTGTTCGAAGCCGGGCCGCCACATCAGCGAGCCGTAGCCGAAGACCCAGAGGTCGCCCCGGGGCAGGTCGAATGCGCTCACGCCGCCTTCAGCCGCTCCCGTCCGTGCGGCGCGCCGAAGTCGATTTCCGGACCGATCGAGACCACGCGCGTCGGGTTCACCCAGGGATGGCTGTAGTAGTAGTGCCAGCGGATGTGCTCCATGTTCACCGTCTCGGCGACGCCGGGCCACTGATAGAGCTCACGTGTCAGGCCGAACAGGTTCGGGAACTCGATCAGCCGGTTGCGGTTGCACTTGAAGTGGCCGTGATAGACATGATCGAAGCGGATCATGGTCGGGAACAGCCGCCAGTCGGCCTCGGTGACGCGGTCGCCGGCGAGGTAGCGCTGTTTCGAAAGCCGGTCCTCCAGCCAGTCCATGGTGTCGAACAGCTCGGTCACCGCCTCCTCATAGGCGTCCTGGGTCCGCGCGAAGCCGGAGCGGTAGACGCCGTTGTTGACGGTCTCGTAGACGCGTTCGTTGACCAGATCGATCTCGTTGCGGAGGTCCTCCGGGTAGTAGTCGTCGGTGTTGCCGGTGAGATCGTCGAACTCGGAATTCAGCATCCGGATGATCTCCGCGCTCTCGTTGGAGACGATGCGGCCCGTCTTCCTGTCCCAGAGCACCGGCACGCTGACCCGGCCGGTATAGGCCGGATCGTTGGCAGTGTAGACCTGATGCAGGTAGGTGAAGCCGTTGACCGGATCGCCCGTCGCGCCCTCGAAGTCCGTCGTCAGCTCCCAGCCGTTCTCCAGCATCAGCGGATGGACCACGGAAAAGGAAATGTGGTCGGCCAGCCCCTTCAGCTTGCGGAAGATCAGTGTGCGGTGGGCCCAGGGACAGGCATAGGAGACGTACAGGTGATAGCGCCCGGACTCCGGCGGGAATTCGCCACCCTTCCCGACCCAGTTGCGCAGCTGGGCGTCCTTGCGGACGAACTCGCCTTTCTTGCCCGGCTCGCGGGGCTTGTCGCGCCAGACGCCGTTTTCCAGCAGGCCCATCGCAGATCTCCCATGTCGTTTCCCGTTTCGGTTCATCTGGGACGGTAACGCTTGGCGGCCAGAGGCGCGCGTGGAAGAATTCGGTTTCCGGATGGAAACGGAACGGAGCCCATGCACGACCTGACGGCCATGGCGGTGTTCGCGGCGATCGCGGAGGCGATGAGTTTCAGCCAGGCGGCGGAGCGGCTCAACCTGTCGAAGTCCGCGGTCTCCAAGCAGCTCGCGCGGCTGGAGGAGCGGCTGGGCGCCAGGCTGGTCAACCGCACGACGCGCCAGATCAGCCTGACGGAAGTCGGCGAGATCTACTACGGCTTCTGCGCCCGCATCCTGAAGGACGCGGAGGCCGCCGACATGGCCGTGGCGCAGCTGCAGGCTGCCCCGCGCGGGCGGCTGCGCGTCAACGCGCCGATGAGCTTCGGCACCATGCATCTCGCGCCCGCGGTGGCGAGCTTCATGGCGGAATACCCGGACATCCATGTCGAGCTGGAACTGACGGACAGCTTCATCGACCTGATCGACAGCGGGTTTGACCTGGCCATCCGCATCACGCAGATGGCCGATTCCAGCCTTATCGCGCGGCGTCTGGCGCCCTCGCGCAACCGGGTGATGGCCAGCCCCGCCTATCTGAAGAAGTTCGGCCGGCCGGAACATCCGGGCGATCTGAAGCGCCATCGCTGTCTGATCTACGCCAATTCGTCGGAGACGAGCTTCTGGACCTTCCGCCGGGGCGATGAGAGCCAGCAGGTCGCCGTCGACGGGCCGCTCCGCTCCAACAACGGCGAGATCCTGCGCGACGCGGCCATCGCCGGGGCCGGGCTGTCGATCCAGCCGCTCTTCATCGCCTGGCAGGCGATGCGCCGCGGCGAGCTCGTGCCGGTGCTGGAAGACTGGACGATCCGCGAGCTCTCGATCCAGGCGGTCTATCCCCACCGCCGCCACCTCTCGCCCAAGGTCCGCGCCTTCATCGACCACCTGGCCGGCTGTTTCGGCGACCCGCCCTACTGGGAAGACCTGGAAACGAGATAGGCCGCCTACCCTTTCCCGCGTTCGGCGCAGGCGAAGTAGTTCACGTCCAGGTCCTTCGCATCGAGCGACCAGCCGGCCAGCGGCGAGTAGACCAGGCCGGTCAGGTCGGTGACCTCCAGACCGGCCTCCCGGCACCAGCGGGCGAGTTCGGACGGCTTCACGAACTTGTCATGGGCATGCGTGCCGCGCGGCACCCAGCCCAGCACGTACTCCGCGCCGACGATGGCGAGCGCGAACGACTTGGCCGTGCGGTTCAGGGTGGAGAAGACGACGAGCCCGCCGGGTTTCACGAGGCTCGCGAGCGACTGCACGAACAGCGGCGGATCCGCGACATGCTCGATGATCTCCAGCGCGAGGACGGCGTCGAAGCGTTCGCCCTTCTCGGCCAGGGCCTCGGCCGTGCCGTGGCGGTAGTCGATCTTCAGCCCCGCCTCCGCGGCGTGCAGGCGCGCGGCCTCGATATTCTTCGCCGCCGCGTCGACGCCGGTGACTTCGGCGCCGAGGCGCGCCAGCGGCTCCGAGACCAGTCCGCCGCCGCAGCCGATGTCAAGCACGGAGAGTCCCGTCAGCGACGCGGCGCCGGCCCCGCGCCCGGAATGCCGCGCCAGCCGGTCGGCCAGATAGCGCATGCGCGCGGGCGTCAGGCGATGCAGCGGCTTCATGGGTCCGTCCGGATCCCACCAGTCCTCCGCCATCGCGGCGAAACGCTCAATCTCGTCCGGGTCGACCGTGGTCGAGGTCATGGCTGCATTTCCTACCGGCTGGTAACACGGAAGCGCCCTTGCGGGCCGTCCCGTGCAAAGTTAAGAGGTGCCCGCGCCCGGCCGCAAGGGCGCGGGTTTCAGCATCATCCATCCACGTCGAGCGGCTTGGGATAATATGGCGCGCATCGTCATGAAATTCGGCGGCACGTCCGTCGGCGACATCGATCGCATCAAGGCGGCGGCCCTGCGCGTCAAGCAGGAAGTCGACGCCGGCAACGAGGTCGCGGTCGTGGTCTCGGCCATGTCGGGGGAGACCAACCGGCTGGTCGATCTGGCGCGGGCCGCCTCGCCCATGCACGACGCCCGCGAATACGACGTCGTCGTCGCTTCCGGCGAGCAGGTCACCATCGGCCTGATGGCGATGGCGCTGCAGGCGGTCGGCGTCCATGCACGCTCCTGGCTGGGCTGGCAGGTGCCGGTGCACACCACCGACGTGCACAGCTCGGCCCGCATCACCGGCATCGACACCGACGAGATCATCCGCCGCTTCGGCGAGGGCCAGGTCGCGGTGGTCGCCGGTTTTCAGGGCGTGGCGCCGAACGGCCGCATCACCACGCTGGGCCGCGGCGGCTCCGACACCTCCGCCGTGGCGCTGGCGGCGGCGCTGCAGGCCGACCGCTGCGACATCTACACCGACGTCGACGGCGTCTACACCACCGACCCGCGCATCGTGCCCGCGGCGCGCAAGCTGGCCCGCATCACCTACGAGGAGATGCTGGAACTGGCCTCGCTGGGCGCCAAGGTGCTGCAGACCCGTTCGGTGGAATTGGCCATGAATCACGGCGTCCGCATACATGTGCGGTCGAGTTTCAGCGACGAGCCCGGCACACTGGTCGTCGACGAGGAGGAAATCGTGGAACAGCAGATGGTCAACGGCGTGACCTACGCCCCCAACGAGGCCAAGATCACGCTCCGCAAGGTCGCCGACCGCCCGGGCGTTTCCGCCGGCATCTTCGGGCCGCTGGCCGACGCCAACATCAATGTCGACATGATCGTGCAGAACGTTTCCGAGGACGGCGCCACGACCGACCTGACCTTCACCGTGCCGCGCGACAGCCTGGACCGGGCGCTGAAGGTGCTGGACGGCGTCAGGGACGAGGTCCAGTGGAGCGAGCTGACCGCCGACCCCAACGTGGTCAAGGTCTCCATCGTCGGCGTCGGCATGCGCAGCCATGTGGGCGTCGCCAAGACCATGTTCCGCGCGCTGGCCGAGAAGGGCATCAACATCCAGGTCATCACCACGTCGGAAATCAAGGTCAGTGTGCTGATCGGCGCGGACTACACGGAACTGGCGGTCAGGGCGCTGCACAGCGCGTTCGAACTCGACGCGGCCTGACAGGGGGCCGGAAGGGAGGACGACATCGGCACAGGGGCGATATCGCCGTGAGCGGCGGACAGGCCATGACCGGGCCGCGCTTCCTGATGCGCCGCTTCCGCGAGATCATGCGGAGCGGCATGACGCCGGAGGAACGCCTGGAGCAGGTCGTCCGCCTGATCGCCGGCGCCATGGTCGCCGAAGTCTGCTCGGTCTACCTGATGCAGCCGGGAGGCGTACTGGAACTCTACGCCACCGAAGGCCTGAAGCGTGAGGCCATCCACCAGACCCGCCTGAACGTGGGGGCCGGCATCGTCGGCCACATCGCCGCGCTTTCCAAACCGCTCAGATTGCGCGACGCGCGCTCCCACCCCCAGTACGAGTACCGGCCGGAGACGGGCGAGGAAGCGTTCCGCTCCATGCTGGGCGTGCCGATCCTCTACGCCAACAAGGTGGTCGGCGTTCTGGTGGTGCAGAACGTCAAGGAACGCAACTACACCGACGAGGAGGAAGAGGCGCTGGAGACGGTGGCCATGGGCTTCGCCGAAATGGTCGGCGTCGGCGCTCTGGTCTCCCCCAACGTGCTGGCGGAATCGGTCACGGCGACCAAGCGCGCCGCACGGCTGACCGGCCGGCCCCTCTCGGACGGCTTCGCCATGGGCACCGCGGTGCTGCACGCGCCCCGGATCGAAATCACCCGGACCATCGCCGACGACATCGGCCAGGAACTGGAGGATCTCAACGCCGCCATCGTCGACATCCAGTCCCAGATCGACGAGATGCTGTCCCAGCCGGTGCTGGCGGCCGGCGAATCGCGGGAGGTCATGGAAGCCTTCCGCATGTTCGCGCACGATCCGGGATGGCAGCGCCGGATGCGGGAAGCGGTCGAGGCCGGCCTGACCGCCCAGGCCGCCGTCAAGCGCATCCACGACCAGACCCGGGCCCGCTTCCGCCAGGTGCCGGATCCCTATATCCGGGCGCGCATGGCCGACATGGACGACCTGGCCAACCGCCTGATCAACCGGCTTCAGGGCGGCCTGAACGCCCTGAACGAGGAACTGCCCGACGACATCGTGCTGGTCGCCCGCGACATGGGGCCGGCGGAAATCCTCGATTTCGGCGAGGAGAAGCTGAAGGCCGTGGTGCTGGAGGAAGGCTCGTCGGGCTCTCACATGGCCATCGTGGCGCGCGCCATGAACATCCCCGTCATCGGCAATGTCCGCGGCGCCACCGAACAGATCGACACCGGTGACCCGGTCATCGTCGACGGGGAGCACGCCCAGGTCTTCATCCGCCCCGACCAGAACGTCATCGACGCCTTCGACGAGATCGAGAGCGTGCGCGCGCAGGAGAAGGCGCGCTGGGCGGCGCTGAAGGACGTGCCCGCGGTCTCCAGGGACGGCGTCGCCATCGAGCTGCTGGCCAATGCCGGGCTGCTGCTGGACATGCGCCATCTCGATCAGACCGGCGCCGCGGGCGTCGGCCTGTTCCGCACCGAGCTGCACTTCATGGTGCGCGGGCGCCTGCCCCGGGTGCGCGAGCAGACCGAGTACTACCGCGCAGTGCGCGAACTCTGCAACGGCCGCCGGCTGGTGTTCCGGACCCTGGACGTCGGCGGCGACAAGCTGCTGCCCTACATGAAACGCGAGAAGGAGGAGAACCCGGCCATGGGCTGGCGGGCGATCCGCATCTCGCTGGATCATCCGGGCCTGTTCCGCATGCAGATCCGCGCCCTGCTCCACGCCAGCGCCGGCGAGGAACTGGACATCATGTTCCCGATGGTCGCCGACATCGCCGAGTTCAAGGCCGCGCGCGAGGTGCTGCAGCGCGAACTGGACTGGGCCCGCAGGCGCGGCCATCCGCTGCCTGTCCATATCCGCGTGGGCGTGATGCTGGAGGTGCCGGCGCTGGTCTGGCGGCTGCCGGCGCTGCTGCCGCTGGTGGACTTCGTCTCCGTCGGCTCCAACGACCTGATGCAGTTCATGTATGCGGTCGACCGGGGCAGCGCGCGCGTCGCCGACCGCTATGACCCGCTGAGTTCGGCCTTCCTGTCGGTGCTGCGGCGCATCGCGCGCCAGTGCGAGCAGGCCGAGGTGCCCTTCTCGATCTGCGGCGAGATGGCCGGCCGGCCCGTGGAGGCGCTGGCGCTGCTGGCGCTCGGCTTCCGCCAGCTTTCCATGCGCGCCAACGCCATCGGCCCGATCAAGGAACTCGTGCTGGCGACCGACATCGCGGCGCTGCGCAAGGAGATGAACGGCTGGCTCGGCCGCGACGACCGCACGCTGCGGCCGATGCTGCAGGACTACGCCGCCCGCCACCAGATCGAGGTGTAGGAGAAACCTCTTCCCTGCCCCCGCGCGGGGGCTCAGTGGCTGCCCTTGCCCAGCACCTGCCGGACCGTCCACCAGATGATCTTGAGGTCCAGCCACAGGCTTTGCTCGCGCACATAGCGCAGATCCAGGGCCTTGCGTTCTCCGGGACCCGCCTCGTTGCGGGCCAGGGCCTGGGCAAGACCGGTAATGCCGGGCCTGACCCGGTGGCGCTCACGCCATTCCTCGGGCGCATAGAGTTCCTCCTGCGCCGGTACGTCGGGGCGCGGGCCGACCAGGCTCATCGAACCGCCGAGCACGTTCAGGAGCTGTGGCAGTTCATCGATGCTGGTGCGGCGGATGAAGCGGCCGATCCGGGTGATCCTGGGGTCGCCCCTGGCGGTGGAGTAACCGCCGATGCGGTCGGCGTCGGCGACCATGGAGCGGAACTTCAGCATCCGGAACGGCCGTCCGCCGCGGCCGACGCGGACCTGGCGGTAGAAGGCGCCGCCGGGACTGGTCGACGCCACGGCCAGCGCCACCGCCAGCAGCAGCGGCGACAGCGCCAGCAGGGCGACGAGCGAGACGGCGATGTCGAAAAGGCGCTTCACGGCGATGGTCGAATCCAGCAAAGTGAGTTGGGGTGACATCGTCTTCCTAGCCGATCCGCCCGACACCGACAATCTGCCGTTCCGCGGAGAATGACGAGTCGTCGACGGGATGCTATCTTTCACCGGAACATCTGCCGTTCATCGGAGCCGTGCATGATCGGAGATCACTCTGTCCTCGCAGTCATTTGTGCGAGAGGCGGCTCTAAAGGCCTGCCCCGGAAAAATGTCCTCGACTTGGGCGGGAAGCCGCTGATTGCCTGGTCGATCGAAGCGGCGGTCCGATCTCGGATCCTGGACCGCACAGTCATCTCCACCGATGATGAAGAAATCGCGGCGGCAAGCCGGGCAGCCGGAGGCGAGGTACCGTTCCTCCGCCCGGCGGAGTTGGCAACCGACGATATTCCCGTAGCGGAGGCTGTCATCCACATGGTCGAGAACCTCGAGTCGCGCTACGATATCGTGGTCTTGCTGCAGGCTACCTCGCCATTCCGGATTGCCGATGACATTGATGCGACCGTGCGTCAGTTGGTCGAACATGGCGGCGATTGCTGTGTAACCTTTTCCGAATTGCCCAAACCCGCAAGCTACATCGTCGAGATCGACGCCGAAGGCCGCGTCTGTCCGATGGATGGTGGCGGCTTGCTCAAACGGCGCCAGGATTCGAAACCGAAGTACTGGCCGAACGCGCTCGTCTACGCTGTCTGGACCGACTATCTGATCAGGGAACGGAAATTCTACGGGGAGCATACGATGGCCCATGTCACCCCGTACGAGCGTGCAATCGATATCGACACGCTCTACGATCTCGAAGTTGCGCGCGGTCTCGTGCTACGTCCCGGGTTCCGACTTGGCTGACAGAACAGGGCAAATCGCGGGCATGGCTCGGCATCGCCTACTCGTATCAGCGCGCGACATGGGCGCTGCGTTGGCCATTGATCCGGTGATCTCTGAACTCGTCGGCAACACGGATGTCGCCGCGATCCGCATGATTTGCGGCGAGCCCGCATGGGGGCACCTGAAGAAGCGTTTTGGGAACCACCCGCAAATCGAGTTGCGTCGAATCAACGCCGTGGCTGCCTCACCGAACGATCCAGCCATACACGACCTCATCGGTAGTTGCCGTGCTGAGATCGACCATTTCCGACCGACCGCAATCCTGGGCGGGCTTTCCGGTCCCGATATCGGGGTCGACGAAGCCCTAGTGCACGCCGCCGGGCGGGAACGCTGCATCTCCGTTCAGGACTGGCCCGGATGGGTCGTGCATGGTGTGGAAGGGGCTGCGGCCCATTATCTCGTCGCGAACCACCAAGCGGCCAAGATGACCCGCGCTGGTGGCGTTAACCGAGTCACCATCGTGGGTGCCTTGGGACGAACTCGCCATTTCGCAGTCAACCACAATTCGGATCCTGTTCGCGCGGAACATACGCTGTTTCTAGGTCAACCGCTGCACCACCTTTCCGGTTACCTTCGAACCCTATCGGAACTCGGAGATTTTCTGTCGGCGCGAGGCATCGAATGGCATTATCGCCCTCATCCACGGGAGACAGATGACGAAGTTGCAATGCTCTGCAAGAGATTGGAACGTCGAGGAACACGAAAGCCACCGACGCTGACGGGCGAAAACGTCCTGAGCGAAGACCTCGCGCGCTCCCGCCTAGTCCTGTCCTGCTTCTCATCGGCAATCGAGGACCGGATGGTGCTAGGCACACGGCCCGGCATTGCGCCAGCGACCAGCGTATACCTACTCCAGGAGCCCGATGTCATGAATGCGTACCTTACTCATTCTGCAGGTGGGTTACCGCTTCCGGTCCAACTTGGACTCGCCAGCGTTGTTCGAACGCGCGGGACAATCGGAACCGTACTCGACGGCGCTTCTCCGCCGCGCGCGGACGCCGTGCTGACACTCTACCCGGAGCCCAGCCCGAAGCTTGCCGCGCGCGTATTGTTGGGCTACATCAACACTTGAACTCTGAATTGTTTAATCTACAGGACGATTTGACACATGAGCCATAACTTGAAAACAAAAACGTCCGCAGAAGAATACCAACAGCGGCACAAAGAAGGGTATGGACTAAGATATCCTGATGGACATATAATTCGCGCATACGAACAGGTAATTCGAAAGCACTTTGATGATAAAATTTCCGAAAGGTCGCTTCTCGATTTCGGATGCTGGAATGGAACGCATACAAAGTATTTTTCTGACAAGGGATTTGATATATACGGTGTTGATATTGTTGAAGGCGCTTTGGAAGAAGCTAGGTCGATTAACCCAGACTATCAGGATAATTTCTTTAAGATAGATGATAATTCAAATCTTAACAATGTATTATCACAGAAGTTTGATGTTATTTTTAGTAATCAGGTTTTGTATTTTTTAACTCCAACTACTTTTGAAAAAAGACTTAGAGAATTTGACTCTCTATTAAAACAAGGGGGTATAATTTTGGCAACCATGATGGCAAGAGATTCTTATTGGTCTATGTATTCCAAGGGTATACAGCAAAACGGTCTCGAAGAAATCGATCTGTCAAATCATAAGCGTCTAAAAGGAAAGCATTATGTCCGTTTTATTGAATCGAAAGAGCATCTCTCTTCGGTCTTTTATGTCTTCAAGACGTTAAAAATTGGATATTATAGCTCAACTATTGACGTCAATGAAGGAATTGGTTCACATTATATTTTTATTGGGGCAAAGAGGTAATATTTTAAGTTCTGGGAATTGAACCTCCATTTGTTAATTTAACCATCTCAATTGAAACCCTTAATGCTGAATTCAATTGATCGGCATTTGTAATTTGAGATTCATATTGGCATTTTTGCAAATGATTGAGTTCAAACGGGATCGCCGCCAATTGGCGAAGTGGGCGGGCAATTCCTACCTTGTCGAAAGGAAAGAACCGGGCGTACGGTGAGTCCATATATTGCAGTACCGGCTTGCCGAGCAGGGCGGCCTGATAGCTGACGCTGGAATTGATCGTCACCATTGCGTCGACTGCGTGTAGGACGACGTGGAGGTCGTCGTCGCGGCGATTCACCGAGACCCATTCCGGCCGATTGCCCTCGCGGATCAGTTCGTTCGGGTGATAGCGTATCGCGAGATGCATCCGGTCGGCCCGCCGACCGACTTCCTCGACCAGCCGGCCTTCAATTCGCGCCGGCAACCCCGGGTCCGCCGCCTCTCCGGTCAACGGATGCACGGGTCCGTGAAGCTGCGAGACCCATAGCAGTACGAACCGATCACCCCAGCCATGGCTTTCCCGAAAGGCGGCCGCCCTAGCCTTCAGATCCGGCGCGAAAAGGTGTTCATATTGCGGACCGCCTGTCATGCGCAGCATCTCGTCGTTCGCGCCCGCCGCGCGCAACCGTTGCGCCGCCCAGTCATTGTCGATGCAGACAATGGCGTTCTTCCGCGGGCGACCGACCCATTCGGCCTCGCCGTCCGCAAGCGACGGCCAGATCACCACATTGGGCAGACCCAGCTCATCTGCTGCCTGAAGGAACGCGCGTTCCATCCTCGGCGAATTGGTGGTCAGCAGCACGTCCGGCTGGAGCCGTTCGATTGCACGCCTCGCGAAACGCGAGGGCAGGAAGGCGGCGCGGCCCCTTTCACGATAGAGCTGTGCCGCCCTCGCCTCCCCCACGTCCTCGACGAGTTCACGATAGGAAATGCCGAGATAGGCAGCGGATTCCCATTCGGGCACAGGGCCGCCAGGCGATAGATCGAGAGCGAGCTCGGCGCCGACGCGCAGCGCCTCAGCGTCAAGTTCCGGGTCAACCAGATCGCGGACACGGAGCGGTGCGAACCCGGCAGCATCGAGCCGATCCCAAGCGGTTGTCAGGCCGAGCGCAACGATCTCGAAGCCGCCCATCCGCTTCAGTTCACGCAATACCGGCAACACCATGTTGACATGGCCAGCGCCATAGCAGACGGCCAGTACTCGCTTGGCCCTCATTTGCGCCACCTCGGCAGCGTCGCCTCCATTGCGGGCCTGAACCGTACGTGCATGTCGGCCAGACGATGGAATTTCTCCCATTCCTCATCCGGCCAGTCTCGCCCCGTGGCCCGGAAATCGGCCAGGATCGTCAGTGGCGTCAGCAGGTTCCAGTCCAGCGCAGCGCGAAACCCGTCGGCTGCCGCCGCAGCCGCTGCTTCTCCCTCGCCCACCGCATAGCCATTGAACAGAGCATCGAGACACTGTGCACAGAGCGACGCTTCGGAGACGACGTCCAGGACGATACGTTCGAAGGCCAGGGCGAGGTCGACTGCCGTCGGCAGGTACTGGCGCGTGGCCTCCTCGAAGTCGAGGAAAACAAACTCTTTTTCTGTGTCTTCACGCCAAAGCACATTGCCAGCATTCAGGTCACCGTGGATCACCTGTTGCGGCAAGCTGGAAAGCACCGCCCAAGGATGTGTCGACAAGGATGAGACATGATCCGCGGCCCAACGCATTGAAAGGCGATGCAATCGCTCCGCGAAGGCCGACAGATCGCGATTGCCGGCAAGTAGCCAGCGTACTCGCTCGTCCGAGCGAGACGCCACATCATCGCGCAGTTCGGACGGTATCCGCCGCAGCGCCCCATGCAACTGTGCAATCCTGAAGCCCAGCCTACGCAGCGAATCCGGTTCGGGCGGAATCGTAGCTGCCTCGACCCAAGGATAGACGAACAACCATCTTCCGTCCGTCCATCGTAGCGGCTCCGGCACAATCATGGTGCACACTCCGACACCGAGCAGCCGGACGCCCCGTGCGATGGCTTCTGCTGCGATTCCCGTCGAAACAGCCGATTCCGGAATTGCCTTCACGAAGCAGGCTCCGGTTCGACCGACGAGCCTGAAGTACCGCAATTCGGACGCGTCGGCCGTTCCTTCGGGGCGCTCGACGCGGTTGATCTCGTCCAACTCGGTCCGAACGGTGGCACAAAGGCTGGCGGCGGTCTCCGGGTCGGCGCACACCCAACGCCGTGCGCTCATTCCCGGCGGCGCCGGGGGACGATCAGGAAGGAGGCTCAATGTCTTCCCAGCCGACTGGCTCACCGGCCGCCACTTCGCGCCGAGCCTGCCAGCCTTCGATGATTGGCCAATGCTCGGCGCCGACGCCCAGCGGGGGCAGTGCGAACCCGACATTCGAAAGGCTCAGCATCTCGCCCGTGGACAATCCGCGTGCGGCCACTGCTCCCATGCGCGAATGGGGGACGGGCCGGTCCGAAGGCCGGGTTCTCCGACCATCGCCCAAGGCGTCGTAGATCATCTCGACCTGACGGCGAAGGGGCTTGAGGTCGGAAAGACGCATCGCATGATAGACGTCTTGGTCGGAATCCGGATCATCGACCGTCAAACCCTTTTCCAGAACGACGGCCCCAAGCGCCGTCGCTGCCAACATCATCTCATTGCCATGATGATGATCGGAGAGCCCGGCATTGAGGTCGAAAGTTTCAGCGAGCCGGGGGATCATCATCAGTTGGTGACGCGCAAGCGGGGCTGGCGGCGCCTCCGGCGAGTGCTCGACGATCAAGCCTCGTTCGCGTGCCGGCGCCGCCCATTCCAGGGCGCGAGCGATTTCCACCATAGTCGATTTCCCGGTGTCCACGATCAGCGGAACCGGTGCCAAGGCAGCCGCGGCAATGAGGGGCTGATGGGTTATGTTCGAGGAAGGGATCTTGATGGCCACGGCGCCGCTGTCGACGGCGAGATTCAGCCCCTCCAGATCGTATACGGAAAGCACCAATTCGAGACCGGTATCTTGAATGAAACGGAACAGCCGCCTGTGTTCGTCCTTGCTGATCACCTTCTTGCTGATCAGACGGCGGTAGTCGACCGTGACCGGGCGGCCCCTATTGTCGAGAAAAGTTTCCATGGTGCCACAATTCAGCGCGATTGCCTCGTCGTGCAGGACCGCCGCCTTGATGATGGTTAGCCCAGCGTCCCTGACCGCTTTGACCATATGTTGCGCCATGGCAATATCCGCGTTGAAGAACATGTCGATATCGGGCAGCAAGAGCGGTGGATTGCCACCGCCGAGCATTCGGGAACCGATCCGCACTGGAGTTCGTAATCTCATCGGAATTCGTCCCTTCCTGGAGCAGTCTAGCCCATTTCCAGAAAGCGCCGCAGGATAGCCAGCCCCACGGGACCGCTCTTTTCCGGGTGAAACTGGAAACCAACCAGGTTTTCGTGGTGGACGGCGGCACAGACGCTGTCGCCAAGGTAGTCAGCGCCAGCGAGATAGTGCTGTCGGTTCGCGGGCGCAGCGTGAAAGCTGTGCACGAAATAGACCTCATCCCCCGGGCGCACCCCTTCGAGCGGTGTGCCATTCCAGCGCTCCACATTTTCCTCTGGCGGTATCAGTGCTGCCCATCCAACGTGCGGCACTTTGCGGCGTGTTTCGCCCAGTTCCTTCGCCAAGCCGACCACGCCGCCCGGCAGATAGCCGAAACCCGTCACAGGGCCGAATTCCTCGCTCTCATCCAAGAGCATCTGCATACCGACGCAGATGCCCATTACCGGGCGCTGCCGCAGACGGACGACTTCCTCGATCGTTTCATGGAAACCCCGTTTCCGAATAGCGGCAACACAAGACCCGAAAGCGCCAACCCCCGGAATGACGAGACGCTCCGCGCGCGCGGCTTCCTTCGGCGAACTTGCGAGGATTGGCGCCGCACCGCAGACTTCAAATGCGCGTGCGACGCTGCGGAGGTTGCCGACGCCGTAGTCGAGTATCGAGACCGAGGGCCCGGCCATGCTCAACGACACCAGTCAACGTTGCGAATGCTGAGTCCTGCCCCAACCAGTGCATTTCGCAACTCGGGTAGTTTGACAACCTCATGGTGAAGCACGTGAGCCATGGCCACGGCATCGGCCCCCCCCCGCTCCACGACGTCCAGCAGATGGGCAGCTTCGCCCATGCCTCCGCTGGCGATCACCGGGATATCGACCTGCCGGGTGATCTCGCAGACGAGTTCAACGTCGAAGCCCCTGCGACGCCCCTCCATGTCGACCGAAGTCACGAGAATCTCGCCAGCGCCCAGTTCCTCGCCCCGTCGTGCCCATTGTACGGCGTCAATACCAGTGCGTTCGCGGCCATTGTCGGTATACGCCTCCCAAGCTTCGCCTTGGCGTTTGGCTTCTATGGAAAGCACAATGCACTGTGACCCGAACATCCGGGATAGCTCCGTGATCAGTTCCGGGCGCCGCACGGCGGCGGTGTTGATCGCTATTTTGTCCGCACCAGCCCGCAATAAGGTTTCGACATTTTCCGGCGAACGAATACCACCGCCGACAGTCAGAGGAACGAAGATGTTCTCGGTGGCGCGCAAGACGACATCGGCCAGATTGTTACGCTGATAGAGACTGGCGACAACATCCATATATATCAATTCATCAATGCCTGTCTCGTAATAACCGGTTGCGTATGTCTGCGGATCGCCGACAACACGAAGACCCTCAAGTTGAACGCCCTTGATCAGGTTCTTGCCCTTGACGTCGAGGCGGGCGATCAATCGTGTACGCCGCTGGCTCAAGAAGCTGTCTCCACCAGTTCTTCGGCCTCCTCCCACGCCTTGTGGCGCAGTTCCCACTGCCCCTCATTCAACATCCAAAGATGCGGCGAGCGGAAACGGTCGCAGAGGTTGTCGAAATAGGCGCGATCCATGATCGGCTGCTCGAACTGCTTGCTGGCTACCGGGAATTCCTCGGGTGGCAGCGACATATACTCAAAAATCTCGTCGGCAAAGCGTTCCGGGAATTCCCCATCATAGCGCCGCACCAGCGCTTTGGCCTCCTCAAAATCGATCTCGCCTGAGCGAATCTCCTGACTCGCATCATACATTGCCCGACCAATACCGAACTTAATGTAGGTCGTGTAGTAATGGAAGTCGTCGATCTTGTCGTCGATCGAATTGTACTTTGAATAGGTACCGGCAGTGCGCTCGGGCGACGCTTGGAAGCCACCGTGTTCGACCGCATAGTAGTACGCGCCTTGCGGGTGCCAGGGCAGATAATAGCCCAGATAGTGCACGTCGACGCCAACCTGTCTCAGGTCTTCGGGATTCGCCGGCATGTAGGGCTGGAGATCAGCCCGGTGCAGTCCGAACTTGTCAACCAGATCGCGAATCGACGTACCACCCAGATGAACTTCGCTCTCGTCGGACGCGGAAAAGTAATCCCAATCGCGCCGGGCCTGATCAGCATCCGCTTTGGGATTGCCGTACTCGGCTTCGTTCTCGCCGAACATCACCAGCGGGATGTTGAACAACGCCGCCATCTTTGGCGCAAGCTGCTTTTGGCCCAGGATGAAGGGCTGGAACGGGTGCAGGATATTCTCGACCGCGAGACGGGTGAGCAGGCGATGGACCCGACCGTTCGGCGTCATTAGATAGTTGTCAAAACCAGCATGGATCCAAGCCTGCTGGTTCTTCCATCCCCAGTCAGTGTAGATGTGCGGTGCCCAGGTCACCGTCAGCGGGTGCATCCCGAATTCATATTTCAGGACATGTGCGGCGTAAAAACTGTCCTTGCCGCCGGAACCCGGCACTAGCACATCATAGCCACCGTCATTCCGGCGGTATTTCGACAGCAAGGCCTCCAGTTCGTCTCGGCGGGCCGTCCAGTCGATCTGGTCCTTCATCCGCGCAACGTGCCACGCGTCGGAAACGCCATTTTCGTCGAAATGAATCGTGCTCTTGCGCGAATCGCGTGTGTGTTTGAATTCTACGGTCGAGTTGGGCCGCTGGTTGGAAATCAGGCTCTTCCGGCAAAACCGCACCTCGCGCGGCAATCCGTAAAAGATCTCCGGATCATTGCGGTCGGGGGCATATCGGGCCGAATCGACCGGGACACGGGCAGGATACTGCGGCATGGTGGACTGGTTCCTGGAAGATGCAAAACGAACTGACCGGCGTCCCTTCAGAGCCGGATGCTGTGAATATGCGGCGTGGCCATCGTTTGGCCGTTTGGACGGCGTCCTGTCAATGGGTGACAACCCGATACAGGTGGCTCGTCCGGACCACGCGCTTGCCGCACCGCCGCATTCGTCGATGATCACACAATGCTCTCGTCGATTCTTAAATCCGGACTGGCAATCACTTGCGCACTCCTTGTCGGCCGACTACTCGGCTTCGCCCGGGAGGCGACGATCGCCGGCACGCTGGGTGTCAACCGTGCTGCCGATGTCGCCGTTTTTCTAGTCAGCATTCCGGATCTCCTAGTGAACATGCTTGGCGCGGGCGGTTTCACGGCGATCCTCGTCATCCGTTATCGTCAGACCCCGACCCAGGCCGCACGGTTGATGTTCCAGGCCAGTGTCGCGATCCTTGTCACCGTTGGCGCATTGGTGGCGTTGCTGCTCCTGAAGCGGGCCTTTCTGATTGATATGCTGGCGCCAGGCTTCGACCCAGTTTCGCGGGAACTGGCTATCGCGCTGGTTCCCCTCGCATTGCTCTCGGCCCCGCTGGCCGCAATGGCTGGCGCAGGTGTCGCGTTCTTGCAAGCACAAGACCGGTTCTTCTTTGCCTCGATGGGCGCAGCAATCATTAATGCTACCCTCGTTGTGGCGATGCTCGTGGCGCCGTCAGGAATGGTCCTCGACTATCTGGCTGTCGCGATCCTATTGGGGACCGCCGGGCGATGGTTGATGCTGCAGGCTGTTGCCGGACGCGACAGCATCAGGCACATGGGATTCCGGCCTTGGCTAGTGGACGTGCGGCTGATCAGCGCCTTTGTTCGGACCGCGTCGACAGAAGCTATCGTTTTTTTCTATCCCTTCGCCTTAAGAGCAATCGCCACGCTCTTCGGCGTCGGCGCCCTAGCCTCGGTGAACTACGCTACCAAGCTGGTACAACTGCCGCTGGGCGTCGTTGTCATGTCCCTGACGACCATCCTGCTACCGCAGTTCGCGGGGCTCGCCCCGCACGAAAGGAACGCTGGCGATCTCCGCCCCTTCAGGCGGCTGGCGGTTCACGGCCAATTCTGGATCCTTGCGCTGAGCGCGATGGCGATCGCCGTGCTGGTTGTCCACGGCGCCTGGCTGGTGGATCTCGCCTTCGGCTGGGGTGAGATCGACCCTGATGGTCTCGCCGACATCGCCAACTTCACTGCCGTCTTCAGCCTCAGCCTGCTGCCGATGGGACTGAACGTCTTCCTGCGCCGCGCCCTCAACGCGCTGGGCGACACGCGAACTCCTTTGAAGGCGGAGATCATTGGCTTCGCCACCTTCATAGCGGTGGCGCTCGCCGTCTTGGCCGCCGACGGACCGCTGGAGGCCATACTGCTCAGCGCTGCTGGTGGTAGCTTCGTTTCCACCGCCATGCTGTTCGCCTCCATGTCGCGGTGCGGCGTGTCCCTCGTCCGGGAATTCCGTCGCCCCGGTCTCTGGGCTGCCGTCGTGCTGTCGGCGCTGGCGACGGCGGCGCCGGGCCTGGTCTTGGATCGGATGGCCCCCGGCCACAACTGGCTGCCCGCGATCGCCATCGCCATCGGAGGAATCGCCGGGTTGGGCGCGGCGCTGGCGATGAACCGGGAGGCGCGGGCGGCGGTCAGGGCCCTTTTGCAGCGCCGTCAGTAACTGTTGAGCTTGCGGAAGACGGTCGGTGTCAGGGCCACGTTCTCCAGGACGTCGGCGATCCGCGGCGCGGTCTGCCCGTCGCCCCAGAGATTCGGGTGGTCGCCCCGCCTGCCGCCAACAGCAGTTTCCATAACGGCGTACCCGGCTTCGCCGCCGGCGACCCGGCCATGCAGAAGCGGCTCGAAAGCTGGTTCCAGGCCCGCCGCGCGAACTTCGAGAGCACCTTCCGGCAGGCAATGGCCGCACTGCAGGACCGGCCCTGTTCGCAGGGCCGCAAGCTCGTGACCGCTCTCGCCATCGCCTGGGCGGCGGCGCGCGGCCAGGATCCGCGCCGCATCCGGAATGTCGTCTTCCAGCATCACAACAACCGCCGCATCACCGCCGACGCCCCGGCGATGCTGCGCGACTTCCCCGACACGAAGTTGCTGGCCACTTGCCGGCACCCGATCGAGAGCGCGCTGAGTTTCAAGACCCTGGAATCGCGCTCGGGCCTCGGATCCTTCCGCAATTTCAGCCGCAATGTCCGCGGCTGGTCGGTGACATGCTGGCGCAACATCGAAACAGTTGCCGGCATGCTGCCCCGTGAGGACAACCTGCGGCTGGTCGACCTCAACGCCATGCACGGCGACCCCGACCGGATGCTCGCCCGCCTGTCCGCCTGGCTCGGGACTGCCGACGAACCCTGCCTGCGGCGGTCGACGGTCTGCGGCTTCGACTGGCTGGGCAACAGCGCGGACGGCCGGCCGATTCCCACCTTCGAGAGCCGGCGCGCCCACCTGCTATATCCCGGCTCGATCGGCCGGGAAGACGGATTGAGCAGCGCGGAATACCGTTTCGCCGAATGGTTCACGCGCGCGATCCGTGTCGCCACTGGATATCCCGACCCAGCCGATGCGCCCAGATGCGGCCTCGCCGGCTTCCTGTGGATTGCCGCGACCCGGATCGAGCCCTTCGAGGGCAAGGTGATCGCCCACGACCGGGGCGTGCGCCGTCTCGCGCGGCGGTTCGGGCTGGTGGAACAGCTTCTGGTCCTGCGGGAACTTCTGGCGCTCGGGCGCTCGCGGCGCAGATCCCTCGCCCATCTGCGCCTGGATCTCGCTGTCGAAGCGACGAAGGGAGAGGCGGCGTGACACGGCAGGGGCGAACGATCTGGATCACCGGGCTTTCGGGCGCAGGCAAGTCGACGTTGGCCCGCGCGCTGGCCGACCGGTTGCGTGGCGCGGGACAACCGGTGCTGCTGCTCGACGGCGATGAACTGCGCGCAGTGCTCGGTCCGGACGCGACGACGGCGCCGAGCCACACGCGCGAATCACGGCTGGCGCTGGCGCTGCGCTATGCGCGCCTCTGTCAGCTGATCACAAGCCAGGGAATCGACGTGGTGATCGCGACGATCTCCCTCT
This sequence comes from Minwuia thermotolerans, assembly GCF_002924445.1. NCBI lineage: Bacteria > Pseudomonadati > Pseudomonadota > Alphaproteobacteria > Minwuiales > Minwuiaceae > Minwuia > Minwuia thermotolerans. The sequence goes on along the minus strand of NZ_PIGG01000081.1, from coordinate 57,285 downwards.
TCGGAGAGGTGCATGCCTGGAACCGGGCGAATTTGGGCGACTATTTCGAGATCTTTCTCGACGTGCCTCTGGACGAATTACGACGGCGCGATCCGAAGGACATCTACAGCCGTTTCGACAAAGGCGAGATCAGCAGCGTCTCCGGACTCGACGTGGCGGTCGACTATCCTGACGCGCCAGACATGCATGTCCCCTGGAACCCCGGGCGATCCGTCGAAGCGACGCTTGAAACGGTTCTGGAACGGCTCGACCGACGCTGAAGCGTGCGGACGCCGGCTTGCCTAACGCAGCCGGGCGATCCAGATGTTCGTCCGGTACGGGACCTGGATGGAATCGCCGGGCAGACCGTCCAGATAGCCGGAGATGTTGTCGACGATGGCGCCGAAACGCTCGCCCGCCTGCCGCTCCAGCGTGGCGTGCGACCGCCAGGCCTCGACGCAGTCGGCCTTGGTCTGCGCATGAACGACCCGCCCCGACACGGTCACCGCATCTTCGAACAGACCGCTTTCCGCGATTACCGCGGTCTGATCCTCGCGGCGGGTGCCGTAGCCATAGCCCGGGATGTCGTCGCGGATGATCTCCTCGATACGGCACTGGATCGGGTCGTCGAGTTCGCGATGGTTCCACATGCAGGCGAACCAGCCCCTCGGCGACAGGATCCGCGCGGTCTCCTTCAGAGCCCTGGGTCGGTCGCAGACATTGAAGGAGCTTCCGAACGTGACCAGCGCATAGACGCCGTCGGCCATCCCCGTGGCTTCGCCGGTGCCTTCGAACCAGCGGACGTTCGGCAGGGCTTCTGTACGCCTGACGCCGTTGGCGCGCATGGCGTCGTTGGGCTCCACCGCGTCGACCTCGAACCCGCGCTCCGCGAGCTTCAGCGTCAGGTGCGCGACGCCCGCCCCTACATCGCAGACCCGCGACCCGGCCGGCACGCCTGCGATCCGCAGCATGGCGTCGATCGCCGGGTCGGCGTAGTCGGGCCGCTTGAGATAGGCGTCGGCCAGGTCGCTGTAATTTCACTCGGTCTTCACCGACATTCTCCAAGGATTGATCGTCGCAATTGAGGCCTCTGTTAGCGGGGTCGCCGCGGAATCGCCAGTGCGTTCGCCTCAGAGATCCAGAAACGCGCCGAGTATCGGTCTTGCTGTCCGCGCCAGTGGCCGCCATGACCGGCGCGACGATCGCCTTCCTGCAGGCGCAGAACCGGTTCTTCATCGCCACCATCGGTACCGCCATCATCAATCTGGTGCTGATCTTCGCGCTCCTGATTCCGGCCGATGCCGACACACTGCTGTGGCTGGCCGGCGCGATCCTGGCCGGCGCCCTGATTCGCTGGCTGGTCCAGGTGCTCGCGATCGGCCGTGGCGCGGCAGGTGGCTTCGTACTCCGCCCCTGGCTGGTCGACCGAATTCTGCTGGCGCATTTCGGCCGCACCGCAGCCGCGGAGGCGGTGGTCTTCTTCTACCCTTTCGCGCTCCGGGCGATTGCCACGCTGTTCGGGGTCGGCGCACTCGCTTCGGTCAATTTCGCCACCAAGCTGGTACTGCTGCCCCTGGGCGTCGCCATCATGACCCTGACCACCGTATTGCTGCCACGCCTCGCCGGTCTCGCCCCGCGCGAGGGCCAGGAAGGCGACATCGCCGGTCTGCGCCGGATGGCAGGACAGGGGCAGTTCTGGACCCTGGTGCTGAGCGCCATGTCCGCGGCCGTGCTGATCGTGCATGCCCGCTGGCTTGTGGAACTGGCGTTCGGCTGGGGCGAGATCGGCGATGCGGGACTCCGCGCCATCAGTCTCTATACGGCAATCTACAGCATCAGCCTGCTGCCGATGGGGCTCAATATTTTCCTGAGGCGTGTCCTCAATACGATGGGCGACACCAGCGCCCCCATGATCGCCGAAATATGCGGATTTGCAGCGTTCGTCGGCGGCGCGCTGGCGATCGTGGCACTGGGCTTGCCGCTGGAAGCTGTGCTGCTCACGGCGGCGGGTGGTGGCCTGGTTTCGATGTCCGTGCTGCTCCGAGCTCCTGCCGGCAAGGCAGTCCGCCTTGGCGAACGTCTCATCCGCCCCGAACTTTGGCTGGCGGTTATCCTCTCGGGCGTGGCGACAGCCGCGCCGGGTCTGATCCTCGAACGGGTGGCCCCCGGCCACGCCTGGCTGCCGGCGATCGCCATCGCTGCCGGCGGGATGGCTGGTCTCTGCGCGGCGCTGGCGGTGAACCGCGAGGCGCGGGCGGCGGTCAGGACCCTTTTGCCGCGCCGTCAGTAGCTGTTGAGCTTGCGGAAGACATCCGGCGTCAGGTCCGCGTTCTCCAGGAAGTCGGCGATGCGCGGTGCGGTCCGTCCGTCACCCCAGAGATTGGCGTATTCGCCGCGCCCTGCCGCCAGCGCCTGCCGTATTCCTGCCGCCAGAGACGCCGGCCTGTAGTCAGGAACGTCGAACACGTTGGCGTTGCGTAGGCGTGCATTCTGGCGGTCGCCGACATTGACGCAGGGGATGCCGAGGCTGGCCGATTCGATGACGCCGCTGGAGGAGTTCCCGATCAGCAGATCGGCCGCCGCCAGCCAGTCGAGATAGGCAGCGCGCGACAGGTGCGTCTCCCGGCGCAGCGCCACCGGCGATACTTCCGCGAAGCGGTCTGCCGCACGGCGCACGGCGACGCCGCCGGCGTCCGAATTCGGGGCCAGCAACAGCATTTGCAAGCCCTCGGCAGCCACAGCCGCGAGCACCGCCGTCATCTGCTGGCCGCCGGCGGCGGCGTCCTGAACGACAGGATGAAACAGCACCACGGCCACCGGCCGCGCCGGATCCAGCCCGGCCTCGGCGCAGAGCGCCGCGCGGTCGCGGCCGCCGCGTGCGCCGATGTCGTCCAGCCCCGGCGCGCCCACCACCCGGATGCGCCAGGCGTCCTCGCCCAGGCGCCGCAGCCGTTCGGCGGCATCCTCGGTCGCGGCGAGATGGAGGTGACAAAGCTTGGAAATCGCGTGACGCACCGGCTCGTCGACGGTCCCCGACCGCTCCCCGCCATGTATGTGCACGCCGGCGGCGCCCGCGTGCAGGGCAGCGATGGCGCCGGCCAGCATCTCGCCGCGGTCGCCCAGCAGCAGCACCATGTCCGGGCGTTCGGCGGCGAAGGATCGGGACAGCGCGACCACCAGCCGCCCGATGGCCGCACTCATGGCCCCGGCATCGTCCGTTTCCCCGTCGTCGGCGTGCTCCGCCGGCACCAGGTCGCGGATGGTGAATCCGCTCGCCTCGATCTCGCTCACGGTGCGGCCATGACCGGGCGAGAGATGCATGCCGGTCACCACCAGCGAGAGATCCAGGCCGGCGCGGCCTTCGATCTCGGCCAGCGTCCGCCGCATCAGTCCGAAATCGGCCCGCGTACCGGTGACGTAGACCACGCGCCGGGTCATGGTTGAATGTCGTTCCATTCGATCGGCGCGCCCGCGCGACCGGCCGCCTTCAGCCGCCGGCCCGCCAGTTCGTCCAGGTGCCGGGGATGCAGCCCCGTCTCCGGACGCAGCACGGCGATGTCACCGGACGTCAGCACGTGACCGGCCGGCAGGTCGCGTTTCAGTTTCAGGCCCCGCCGGGCAACGGCGCGGGTCTCCAGCTCGTCGGGCTGCGGTATCTTCTCGCCGCTGCCCAGCGCCCGCGCGACCTCGCGGATGCCGGCCACCATCGCCGCGAAGTCGTCCGGCTCCAGGGAGGCGGCGTGATCCGGCCCCGCCATGGTCCGGTCCAGGGTGAGGTGTTTTTCGATCGCCACCGCACCGAGCGCCACCGCCGCCAGTGCCGCTGCGGCACCCAGCGTGTGATCGGAATAGCCCACCGCCCCGCCATAACGCTCCCGCAGGGTCGCGATCGCTCGCAGGTTGGCCTGTTCGACCGGGGTCGGATAGGCGGAGACGCAATGGAGAATGGTCAGCCGGTCCCGGACGGCCGCCAGCGCCGCGACGGCCTCGTCGATCTCGGCGAGATCGGCCATGCCCGTCGACAGGATCACGGGCCGTCCATAGGCCGCCACCTGGCGCAGCAGCGGCAGGTTGGTCACATCGCCGGAGCCGATCTTGAAACGGTCCACGCCCAGCTCGGCCAGAGTCTCGGCCGATCCGGCGTCGAACGGTGTCGACAGGAATTCGATCCCGAGTTCGCCGCAGCAATCGTAGAGCGCGGCGAGCGCCGCCGCCGGCAGGGCGAGACGGCGCAGCATCTCGCGCTGATCGTCGATCCCCGTCGCCCGCTTCTGGTAGGCTGCGGTGGCGGCGTCGGCGGCTACCAGCGCATCCGGATTGAAGGTCTGGAACTTGACCGCGTCGGCGCCGGCGCGGGCGGCCGCGCGCACCAGTTCCAGAGCCAGTTCCGGGTCGCCATTGTGATTGACACCGGCCTCGGCAATGACGAGGACATCCGGCGGCTGGGCTGTGTCGGCAGTGTTCATGGCGGCAGGGTTGTGGGCCGCGCCGTTCCTGTCAACGCGCCTGTCGATCCATGTTCGCGTAAACCTGCCGCAACAGGGTCTTGAGACGCGCCACGTCCTCCGCGCCCAGTCCTTCCAGTGCGCGCGCCTCGTAGTCCATGGCGAGCGGTATGAGCTCGGCGGCGATGCGGCGGCCGGCCTCGGTCCGGACGACGCGGACCACGCGCTGATCGGCGTCCCGGCGGACGCGCTCCACCAGTCCCTTGCGCTCCATCTGCTGCACCAGCCGGGTGAGCGTCGAACCCTCGATGGAGGTCGCCTCCGAGAGGTCGCCCATGCGCAGCGGGCCGCGGTCGTTCACCGCCGCCAGCACCCGCCACATCTGCAGGCTGACGCCGCGCCGCCGGGTCTCCGCCGAGAAGGCCTCGGCGATGCGGCTGCCGGCGCGGTTCAGCAGATAGGGAAAATAGTCGTCCAGATGCAGGTTCTGGTCGTGCGCCGCGCGGCTCATGCCGCCCGGATCGCCGTGTGGGCGCCCTCGAAGGCCGGCGCGACCTCCTCCATGAAGCGCTGCATCTGCTCCTTGACCATCGCATGCGGCTTCTGGCCGTAGTTGAAGTAGAGGATGACCTCCGAGATTCCCGCGGCCTCGACCGCTTTCAGGTCTTCGATGATCTTCTCCCGGCTGCCGACCAGCACCGATTTCGAGGTCAGCGCCTCCGGCTTCATCTCTTTGAGCAGGCGGACGATCTCGTTGAAGTACCTGTATGTCGGCGGCGTCTTCGCCGGGTCCGCGGGAAAGGCGTCGATCAGCGCCTTCTGGAAGTAGTTGATCAGCGACTGCCGGCCATAGGCGTCTTCCTCGGGCGTGTCGGCGATGTGAATGAAATAGCTGCACATGGCCCGCCGCGCCGGCCGGCCGTGCTTCTGTTCGCATTCCTCGCGATAGGCCTGCACCGCCTCGGCGAGGCTGCCATAGACCATGGCGGCGGCGAAGGGCGCGTAGATGATGTTCCAGTCGCGCCGCGCCGCCAGTTCCATCGACGGACGGGAGAAGCAGGCCACATAGGGCCGGAGCGGATCCTGCACCGGCTTCGGGCGGACGTCGACATCCTCGAAATTGTAGAAGCGGCCCTTGTGGGAGAATTTTCCCTTCTCGGTCCAGCACTTCCAGACCACGTCGAGACCTTCGGCGAAGATCTCCGCGCTTTCCTCGAAGGGTGCGCCGAAGGGATCGTATTCCTTGCGGTCATAGCCGCGGCCGGCGGCGAAGTCGACGCGCCCGCCCGACAGCAGGTCCAGCGTCGCCCAGTCCTCGGCCACCTGAATGGGATTGTGCACCGGCAGCAGCACCACCGCCGGCGCCAGCCGGATGCGTTCGGTCGCCCCGGCGACCTGGGCCAGCAGCATGTGCGGGCTGGCGTTGACGCCCAGCAGGTTGAAATGGTGCTCGCCGATCCAGGCAGAGTTCAGCCCCACCTCCTCGGCGTAGAGCGACTGTTCGTAGATCTCGCGGATGAACTGCTCGGGGCTCCGCGGATTGTCCGGATAGCGGTTGTCCGAAAGCGTGAAATAGCCGAAGTCCATGACCCTGCCTCCCTGTGTTTTGACGCAGGGTAATTTGCAAATGCAATAATTGCAAATGCAATTGATTGCGACGGTTGGAGCGGCCGCTCAGTCCACGGGTCGGGCGCGGACGTCTGTCACGGCGTTCCAGCCGCCCGGCGTGCGGGCGAAGACGGTATCCGCCGGCTCGTGTGTCACCATCATGTGGGTCGCATTGGCATGGACAAGGCCACCGGCCCCGTCGGCGATCATGCAATGGCCGGGAAAATAGACCACGTCGCCGCGTTCCAGGCCTTCGGGGCCCTTCGGCACCGGCTTCGCGGCGCCGAGTTCCTTCGCCTGCATGTCCGAATCGCGCGGCGGCAGGAAGCCGCAGGCCTGGAAGGCCACCTGCACCAGGCCCGAACAGTCGAGCCCCAGGCTGGAGCGGCCGCCCCACAGATAGGGCGCGCCGAGATTGCGCAGCGCCACGGCGACGACATCGGCCTCCGGCTGGCCCAGCGGGCGGAGATGATCGGCGATGACGAAGCGGCCGTCGGCCAGGCGCGCGAACCTGCCCGAGACATCCGTCACCGCGACCCGCGCGCCGAGAGTGAGACGCCCGGCGGGCGGCAGCTTGATGCTCGCTTCGGGAAACATATGGCTGAGCCGCGCCCGCACCATGTGCGTGGGCGTCGGTCCGGCTTCAGCCAGGTCGGTTTCGGCGACGTAGCCGACATAGCCGTCCAGCGCGCCCTGGGCCCAGGCCCAGCCGCCCTCGGCGGCGTAGACGTCGACCGGCTCGCCGTGGAGCAGTTCGGAGATCTGCATGGCGCCGGCGTCGGGCTGCCGGCGGATCGAGGCGGTCTCGGCCACCACCGTGCGGCGTACGGGATCCGCATAGCGCGGCGCCGAAACGCGTTCTCTCAGATAACCGGCGGCTAGGTCGGCTCGAAACGGATGGCGGCGGCTGTCGAGGCCGTCAGCCATAGGACCGCCGATCGTCCTCCTCGGCCGCGCGGACCAGATCCGCGAAAGCGGAAAGGAAGGCGACGCCGGCGTCCGTGCGCTGCACCAGCACGTTGCGCCGGTCGGTCTCGTCCCGCAGCCGCCGGGTCAGCCCCTTGGAGCCCAGCGCGTCGAGCGCGCGGCTGACCGCAGGCTTGGAAATGTTGAGCGTCTCGGCCAGGCCGCGCACCGTATGGGGCCCGCCGCGCAGATAGACATTCATCAGGATGGCGAGCTGCCGTGTCGACAGATCGGGCTCGTCGGATGCGACGAATCCTGTCAGGGCGCTGCACCAGACCGAGAGATTGCCAAGGTTCTGCCCCGTGTCTCCCATGGTCGCGCCGCCCTTCCGCCGTTGCCGTTTCGGGGGCGAAGCTGTCACAGGCCCATTGCCCCGGCAACTGATTTTAGTTCGCAGGCGTACGTTTTTCCGCGCATGGCAGGTCTGTCCTGATTCGATGCTTGAAATTGAGGCAGACTGCACGGATGGCTCGACCGATCGTGCCTGCGGATGGTTCAATCCGGGACGTTTCAATGGGGGAAGCACATGGCGCGCATCGGCGAGGGCATCGGCCGCAAGGAGGATCTGCGCTTCGTCACCGGCCGCGGCCGCTACACCGCGGACATCGAGACGCCGGACGCGTTGCACGCCGTCTTCGTCCGTTCGCCGGTCGCCTTCGGACGAATCGCGGGCATCGACAGCGCCGCCGCCGCGGCCGCGCCGGGCGTCGCCGCAGTGCTGACGGGCCGCGAAGCGGCGGCGGACGGCCTGGGTCATATCCCGACCGGCGCCCCCGTCACCAATCGCGACGGCACCCCGATGCATCAGGCCCGGCGGCCCGTCCTGCCGGAGGCGCAGGTCCATCATGTGGGGCAGCCGCTGGCCGTCGTGCTGGCCCGGACCCGGGCCAAGGCCCTGGCAGCGGCGGAGCTGGTCGAGATCGACATCGAGGAATCGCCGCCCGCGCTGGAATGCGCCCGCGCGCCCGCGATCCATGATGGCATCCCCGAAAACATGGCCTTCGACTGGGAAGCCGGCGACTTCGAGGCCGCGTCGAAGGCGGTCGCCGACGCGCCGCGCCGGGTCGATATGCGCTTCCACCAGAACCGGATGGTGGGCGGCGCGCTCGAGGGGCTCGCCGCGCAGGCGGAATACGACGCCGGGGCGGGACAGGTCGTGCTGACGGCGGCGACCCAGGGCGCGCACGCGCTGAAGGTCATGCTGACGAAGTTCGCCCTGAACTGGCCGCGCGAACGGCTGCGCGTGATTGTGCCCGATGTCGGCGGCGGCTTCGGGCCGAAGGGCTTCGTCTATCAGGAGCAGGCGGCGGTGGCCTGGGCCTGCTGGCGGCTGAAACGGCCCGTGCGGTGGGTATCGGAACGCGCCGAGAGCTTCGTCTCGGAGGTCCATGCGCGCGACCAGTTCGTCACCGCCCGGATGGGCTTCAACGATGAGGGCCGCATCCTCGCCGTCACCATGGACGTGGACGCCGACATGGGCGCGTTCCTCTCAGGCTTTGCGCCCGGCGTGCCGACCGACGGCATGGCGAAGGTGCTGACCGGCCTCTACGACGTGTCCGTGGCAGGGCTCCGGGTGCGTGGATTCTACACCAACACCGTGCCGGTCGACGCCTATCGCGGCGCGGGCAAGCCGCCGGCGATCTATTGCCTGGAACGGCTGGTCGACCTTGCGGCGGGCGAGCTCGGCCTGGACCCCGTCGAGATTCGCCGGCGCAACCTCGTCCCGGCAGACGCCCTGCCCTATACCACGGCCACGGGGAAGGTGCTCGACGCCGGCGGCGACTACGCCGCGGCCCTGCAATCGACGGCGCATGCGCTCGACTGGAACCTGGCCCGCCGGGACGGGCCCATCCGGCGCGGCGTCGGCATCTGCTGCAACCTGCATCCGATCGGCGGCTCCTCGGCGGAGACCAGCCGCGTAACCGTCTCCGGCGACGGCCGGATCGTGGCCTGGACCGGCACCCAGTCCACGGGTCAGGGCCACGAGACCGTCTTCGCCCAGATACTCGCCGACCGCCTCGGCGTGCCGGTCGACCTGATCGACGTCCGCCAGGGCGACACGGCGCAGCTCCGGCGCGGCGGCGGCACAGGCGGTTCCTCGTCCACCGTGATCTCGGGCTCGACGCTGACGCGGACCGCCGACGAGGTGATCCGGCTGGGCAAGGCGCGCGCGGCCGACCTGCTGGAAACCGCCGCCGCCGACATCGAATACGCCGGCGGCCATTTCAGCGTCGCCGGCACCGACCGCCGCGTGAGCCTGTTCGACGTGGCCGGCGATGACGGCCTGGAGGCCGAGCAGGACTTCGCCGACCAGGTCGCGGCCTTCCCCTATGGCGCCGTCGGCGCGGAAGTCGAGATCGACACGGAAACCGGCGCGATCCGGCTGACCAAGCTCGTCTCCTGCGACGACGCGGGCCGCATCATCAATCCCGTGCTGCTGGCCGGCCAGTCCCACGGCGCGCTGGTCCAGGGCGCGGGCCAGGCGCTCTGGGAACACGCGGCCTACGACCTGGAGACGGGCCAGCTCGTCGCCGGCACCTTCATGGATTACGCCATGCCGCGCGCCGGCGACCTGCCGGCGATCGGCGCGGAATTCATCGAGACGCTCTCGCCCACCAATATCCTGGGCGCGCGCGGCATCGGAGAGATGGGCGCCAACGGCGCGCCGGTCGCCATCGCCAACGCCGTCTACGACGCGCTGCGCGGCCTGGGCGTCACGGACCTCGAGCCGCCCTTCACGCCCCACCGCATCTGGCGGGCGATCCGGGCGGCGCAGGTCGTCTAACTCACCGCGCCCCTTCGCCGGTAGGTCAGCGCCTCGGCGATATGGGCGCGGGCGATGGTCTCGGCGCCGGCAAGGTCGGCGATGGTCCGCGCCACGCGGATCACGCGGGTATAGCCGCGCGCCGAGAGCTTCAGCCTTTCGGCGGCGTCGGTGAGCAGGGTCTGGGCCGCAGGTTCCGGCGTCGCCACTTCGGCCAGCGCCTCCCCGTCCACTTCCGAATTGGTGCGGGCGTCGATGCCGAGCGTCTCGCCGCGGCAGGCCTGGATCCGCCGCGCCTCGGCGACGCGCTTCGCGACCTCCACCGAGCCTTCCGCCGCCGGCGGCAGGGTGAGATCGGCTGCCGAGACCGCGGGCACGTCGATGGCGAGGTCGATGCGGTCGATCAGCGGGCCGGAAATCTTCGCCTGATAGTCGGCGGCGCAGCGCGGCGCGCGGCTGCAGGCGCGCTCCGCGTCGTCCAGATGGCCGCAGCGGCAGGGGTTCATGGCGGCGACGAGTTGCACTCGCGCCGGATAGGTGACGTGGGCGTTGGCGCGGGCCACCACCGCCTCCGCCGTCTCCAGCGGCTGACGCAGCGATTCGAGGGCCGGCCGCGGGAACTCCGGCAGTTCGTCCAGGAACAGGACGCCCCGGTGCGCCAGGCTGATCTCCCCCGGGCGGACGCGGAGGCCGCCGCCGACCAGCGCCGGGGTCGAGGTCGAATGATGCGGGTTGCGAAACGGCCGGCGGCGGGAGAGCCGCCCCTCGGCCAGTTCGCCGGCCAGGCTGCGGATCATGGAGACCTCCAGCGCCTCCCCCGCCGAAAGCGGCGGCAGCAGCCCCGGCAGACGCGCCGCCAGCATCGACTTGCCGGAGCCCGGCGGCCCGATCATCAACATGTTGTGGCCGCCGGCGGCGGCGATCTCGAGCGCGCGCTTGGCGCTTTCCTGGCCCTTGATGTCGCGCAGGTCGGGCCCCGTGGCGTCGGTCTCGACCGGCCCCGGCTTCGGCGGCTGCAGCACCTGCGCCCCCTTGAAGTGGTTGACGATGGCCAGCAGGTCCGGCGCGGCCACGATGTCGAGATCGCCGGCCCAGGCCGCCTCCCCGCCGCAGGCCGCCGGGCAGATCAGACCCATGCCGCGCTCGGCCGCCGCGACCCCGGCCGGCAGCACCCCCGCAACCGGCGCGATCTGGCCATCCAGCGCCAGTTCGCCCAGCGCCATGAAGCGCGCCATCTCGTCGGCCGGCAGCACGTCCATCGCCGTCAGCAGGGCCAGCGCGATGGGCAGGTCGTAGTGACTGCCTTCCTTCGGCAGGTCAGCCGGCGACAGGTTCACGGTGATGCGCTTGGGCGGCAGGCCGAGCCCGATGGCGTCAAGCGCCGAGCGCACGCGCTCCTTGCTCTCCGCCACGGCCTTGTCGGGCAGGCCGACGATGGCCGTCGCCGGCATCTGCGGCGAAATCTGCACCTGCACGTCGACGAGACGCGCACGGAACCCCTGAAAGGAGACTGTGGCGATGCGGGCAACCATGACGGCGGCGATTGTAGGCAGGATGCTTTCAGAACGAAAGCAGAACTTTATCCGGGTCGCTCAGGGGCGGCGGATCGATACCCAGCCAGGCGCAGGCGTCGGTCATGGAATCGTAGACATGGGAGTCGATCGGCAGGTTCCGGTACTCCGCGACCTGGGCGTAGAGCCGGGCGATGGGCAGGTTGTGCTGATCGTCCATCACCAGCGCGGTGCGGCGGCGTTCATGGATGACCGCCTGCTCCACCAGGCCTTCGACGATGTCGCGGATCTCCGGCAGGGTGATCTCGCTCATGTCGGCGTCCCGCAGGTCCCAGAGCGTCAGGTTGGTGGGACAATTGGCTTCCCGCCAGCGATTGGCGTCGACGACCTGGGATCCCAGCAGCATGCCGATCCCGGTGAAGACCACGAGATCATGCCCCGGAAGATGCTCCAGCGTCAGCTGCCCCATTTCGGCTCCCCTGGCAGGCGACCGCACGCCGTGCGGGCGGCGCATCGTTCTTCATGCAATCGGAGCAGAAACCGGCGCGGGTTACAATGTCGTGAACGCGCCGGGGTGATCAGCGTCGGTCGGGAAACGGGTTGTCGACACCCAGCCAGGCCCAGGCGGGTTCGAGATCGAAGAACACTTCATAGATCACCGGCGACTCGCGCGTTTCGGAAAGCGCGTCGAAAAGCCGGGCGAGCAGCATGTCGGCCTCACTGTCGACCACCAGGGCCGTTCGCGGGTCCGACCGGCTGGCCGCGGCCTCCCGCGAGCGCGCCGCCACACGCTTCAGATCCTCGACCTCGAGGCCGCTGAGATCGGCGCGGCGCAGGTCCCAGACGGCACGCGGCGTGGCGTGACGGCCGAAATGCGCGTCGCCCGCCTCGAGAAAGTCCTCCAACGTGACCCTGCCGCGCATGATGAAGAGGACGGCGTCGGCATCATGGCGCGTCTCCATATTCTTCATTCCGCCGGCCCCACACTCCAACGAGCCACCGCCGCCATAGTGGCCCATACGGCGCGGCGCGAAAGCGGTATTTGCGAACGAAGTATCGAACGGATGCGACAGCCTGTCCGGGGGTGGCCCCGGTTGAAGGCGGCCGCCGCGCCGTCGAGGTAGAGAGCGCGAACGAACGATGCCTCGCGCCGCCGTCCCGAACCGGACGCGGGCGGAGGCCAAGTAGAGTAACGCGAGTAGAGGAACAACAATATGATCAAGCAACTCCTGGCCGCGACCGCGCTGGCCACCACACTCGCAACCGTTCCCGCGATTGCGCAGCAGCAGAACCAGAACGAAAACCAGAACCGGACGCCGCAGGCGACGCAGCAGGACCGCGCCATGAATCAGGAGGTCCGTCAGTCCGTCCGCGAGATGGAGCGCGCCGAGCGGAACCTCCGCCAGGCCGCCGAACGCGGTGTGAAGAAGGGCAGCCCGGAAGCCCGCGAACTGCAGAAGGAAGCCCGTGCGGCGTTCCAGAACCTGGACCGCGTGCTGGCCCGCATGGAGGGCGGCCAGATCAAGGCGACCGACGCCGAGATCGTGGCCCGCGGACGCGCCGACCTGAAACAGACCATGCAGGACATGGAAGACGACATCGACGTGATCATTCTGGCCGATGCCCTGAACGCCGGGCAGCAGACCCTGATGCGCGCATCCGGACAGGACCGCGTGGGCATGAACGGCCGCAAGGGCGGCGCTGAGGTGACTGCCGGCGCGCAGGCCGACGCCGAATCCGGCCCGCGCACCGCGGCCGAAGGCGAGGATGCCGAACTGGTGGTGGAGCAGCCGCCCGCGCAGATCGAGGTCGAACAGACGCCGCCGCGTATCACCGTGGTCGATCCGGAGCCCCGGGTGATCGTCGAACAGGACCGTCCCGAGGTCAGCGTCAACCAGGCCAAGCCCGAAGTGAAGGTGCAGAAGGCGCAGCCCGAGATCGAGGTCGAGAGCGGCGGCAAGGCCGAGGTCACCATCAAGGAGACCGAACTGCCCGAGGACGTCGCCGTGAAGGCCCAGGACGACGAGGCCGAAGCCGAGACCGAGACCGTGACGGTCGCCGAGCGCACCGAGAAGACGGTGCAGGAAGGCCAGCGCGGCGAGGTTCAGATCCAGCAGGACTCCTCGGAGGTCGAGGTCGAGCCGGGTAAGGCCGACGTGCAGGTCGTCGAGGGCGATCCCGATGTCACCGTCGAGCAGCAGGCGCCCGACGTCGCCGTGAACCAGCCGCGGCCGGAAGTCAGCGTCGACCAGCCGGCGCCCGAGGTCGAGATCGAGGGCGAGACCGACGCGCAGGTCAGCGTCAGGGAAGCCGACCGTTCGGCGACCGAACAGCAGGCCGGACAGCAAACCAGCGGCCAGGCGGGACAGCAGTCCGGTCAGCAGGCCACGGATCAGAGCGGCCAGACCGGGCAGCAGGAAGAAGAGCTCGAGGTCGCTGTGGTCGAAGGCGACGCCGACGCCTCCATCGAGGGTGGCGCCGGCATGGAGACCGGTATGAGCGATACGGACGCCGGCGCCGATGCGGAAGCTGAAGCCAACGCCGGCGCTGACGCCACTGCCGACGCCCAGGCCGCGGCGGGCGCCTCCGGGGACCCGATGGTCCGCGAAAACGACCGCGCCGCCGAGGGCCGGATCGACGAGTACGACGAGGAATGGAGCCTCGTCGAAGCCGAGGACACCGATCTGGTCGGCACCGAGGTCTATTCCTCCCGCGGTGACGAGGTCGGCGAGATCGAACGGGTGCTGCGTGACGAGAACGGCCAGATCGACGAGGTCGTGGTCGAATATGGCGGCTTCCTGGGTCTCGGCGACGAAGAAGTCGTCGTGCCGCAGGACCGCGTGCAGATGGAGCCGGGCAATGACCGCGTCATCGTCGAGATGACCGAGGAAGAGCTCGAGCAGCTTCCCGAATATGCCGGGTGATCACCCGCAGTCGGCGTGAAGCCCTGGGGCGTCGGGTTCGACCCGGCGCCCCTTTTTCATGCCGGTCAGCCGGGCTTGTCGAAGGCGTTCTCCACGCCGAACCACGCGAAGGCCGGCGGCAGATGGTAGAAGACGCGGTGCTCGATCGGCGAACGCCCGGTTTCGGCCAGCGCGTCATAGACCTTGCCGAGCAGGTAGTTGGTCTCATCCCGCATCACCAGCGCTGTGCGCGGTTGCCGGCGCGCGGCGCCCGCCGCCGCGGCACGGCGGGAAATTTCCATCAGGTCAGGGACGCTCAACGCATTGAGATCGACGCGGCGGAAATCCCAGAGCGCGAAGCGGCAGGTCGGGTGCTCCTGGAAATGACGCTCCAGCGCTTCGAAGATGGCGGCGGCGGAAGTCTGTCCCCAGAGGCGGAACATGACCACGTCGGTCGCCGGGTCGTACCGCGCCTCCACATGCGCCAGATCGGAACCCATTCCCACGCCCCCGGTTTCGGTTGCACAACTGCCGGGCAGTCTATCCTTAGTGTGGCACGCGTCCCAGCGCGCGGACGCATGGCTGGTTCACATCCCCGCGCACCGTCCCGGAAATCAGTGCGCCGGCGCGGCCGCCAGCATCAGCCGCCGGTTCATCCGGATCATGTCGCGGACCTCCCGCACATAGGCCAGGCCGCGTTCCGAATAGCGCGCCAGTCCGCCGGCGAGGGCCAGCCCCGTGGGCTCCTCCAGCTCCGCGCGGAGGCGCGCCCGCTCCGCGCGCAGACCGCCATAGGCGGGCTGGGTGTTGATGTTGTGCAGATAGGCCCGGACCGAGCGGTTGACGCTGCTGAAGGTCGCGACCTCATGGGCCTTGCCCGAGGCGCGGCGCAATGGGACCATCCCGCAGCCCTCCCGGAAACACCACTGGCCGAACATGTTATTGCCCGACCGCGCGAAGCGGGATTGGCCCCAGCCCGACTCCTTCGCCGCCTGAGCCAGCACCAGGGTGATCGGCACCGTGTCGACGCGGGCGAGCAGTTCGCCCCACTCCCGGCCCGTCCAGTCCACGCCGTAGCGCGCCGCCGCCTCCTCCACCCAGCCGCCGGATGTGCCCGCCTGGCTGGCTGCCAGCAACCGCCCGCGCAGCTTCGCGATGCGCGCGTTCTCGGCGCGGACGATGGGCCGCAAGGTGTCGAAGAATATCCGCTTCCGGGTCACCGCATCGATATCGGGCGGATAGAGGATATCGGCGGCCACGATCACCGGCGCGCCGTGGCCCTCGTCCAGGGCGGCGTAGTGGCGCTGGGCGCTCCACAGCGACATGACGGCGACGAACAGGCCGAGCGCGATGAGACAGGTCGAGTTTCGCATGGGGACCGACCATCCGGCCCGGGTGCGGCGGAATCAAGGCCTCAGTACGCGTACTCGGTGAACACGCGGTTGATGTCGCCGCCCCAGGGGCCTTCGTATTTCTGCAGCAGTTCCTGGGCCAGCGAGCGGTTGTCTTCGACCAGCTGGCGCAGGGTGCCGAGGAAATGGCGCTCGTCCTGGCCCATGGAATCGGCGGTCGCCCGCGCCCTGAGCCCCTTGTCGGCGATGCACAGCATGTCGGCGGCGAGATCGCGCACGGTGCGCCCGTCCGGACTCGGCGCGTCGAAACCCAGCTTCGGCACCTCCGCGCGCAGCCGGTCAACATCGGCCGGCGTCCAGCCCTTGATCAGATCGAGCGCCGCGTTCTGCGCCCGGTCGTCATAGAGCAGGCCGACCCAGAGCGCCGGCAGGGCACAGATCCGGGCCCAGGGGCCGCCGTCGGCGCCGCGCATCTCCAGGAACTTCTTCATCCGCACTTCGGTGAAGATGGTCGTCAGGTGATTGTCCCAGTCCTTCATCGTCGGCTTCTCGCCGGGCCGGGCCGGCAGGCGGCCGTCGAGGAAGTCGCGGAAGGACTGGCCCGCCGCGTTGATGTATTTGCCGTCGCGGTGGATGAAGTACATGGGCACGTCGAGGGCGTAGTCGACATAGCGCTCGAAACCGAAACCGTCCTCGAAGACGAAGGGCAGGTTGCCGCAGCGCTCCGGATCGGTGTCGGTCCAGACCTGGCTGCGCAGGCTGAGCAGCCCCCCGGGCTTGCCCTCCTTGAACGGCGAGGCGGCGAACAGCGCCGTCGCCACCGGCTGCAGCGCCATGCCGATCCGGAACTTCTCGCGCATGTCGGCTTCGGAGCCGAAGTCCAGATTCACCTGGATGGTGCAGGTGCGGTACATCATGTCGAGGCCCAGATTGCCCTTCGTCGGCATGTAGGCCTTCATGATGTCGTAGCGGGCCTTCGGCATGGTGTCGAAGTCCTCGCGCCGCGCGGTCGGGTGGAAGCCGAGGCCGAGGAAACCGACGCCGATCTCGGCGGCGACCTCCTTCACCTGGGCCAGATGCGTGTTCACCTCGGCGCAGGTCTCGTGCAGCGTCTTCAGCGGCGCGCCGGAGAGCTCGAACTGGCCGCCCGGCTCCAGGCTGATGGTCTGACCGTCCATGTGCAGGGCGATGACATAGCCACCCTCGACGATCGGCTCCCAGCCGAATCGGGCCAGGCCGTCGAACATGGCCTTCACGCCCTTCGGGCCGTCATAGGGAATGGGCTTCAGCGTCTCCAGATCGAAACCGAACTTCTCGTGCTCCGTGCCGATGCGCCAGTTCTCGCGCGGCTTCACGCCGCTCTCGATATAGGCCACGAGCTGATCGCGGCTCTCGACCACGGTGGTGGAGAGGGTTCGCCCCTCCTCCGAATCGATCATGGTCGACATGCATGGCTCCGTCTTGGCTCCCCAGGTTCGCCGAACCTAGGGCGGATTCGTGAAAAAAGGAATCAGGGCGCATCGTCGCTCTGGCCGCCGTCGCCGTCGCGCCAGTCGCCGAGATGCGCCTGCCAGAGCGCGAGCGCGGCAAAGCAGGCCGTGTCGGCGCGCAGCAGCCGCGGCCCCAGGCTGACCGGCAGCGCCTGCGGCAGGGCCCGGACCAGGTCCTGCTCCGCAGGGGCGAAGCCGCCTTCCGGCCCGATCAGCACCGCCCATCTGCCGCCCGGCTCAGCCGCCGCCAGCGCACGCGCTATCGGCGCGGCGCCGGCGCGCTCGTCGGCATAGAGCAGCCGCCGGTCCGCCGGCCAGCGGGCGATCGCGTCGCCGAGAGGCTCGGGCTCGCGCACGACCGGCAGGGTCAGCCGCTCGCACTGCTCGGCCGCCTCCACGGCGTTGGCCTGCAGCCGTTCGACATTGACGCGGGCGACCACCGTCCGCTCGGTCAGCACGGGCCGAATCTCGGCGCAGCCAAGCTCGGACGCCTTCTCGGCGATAGCATCGATGCGGCGGCCCTTGATCGGCGCGAAGAGCAGCCAGAGGTCGGGTTCCGCCGCCTGCGGCCGCAGTTGCTCGCCCACGGTCAGCGTCATGCTGTTCTTCGAGACCCGGTCGACCGCCGCGCGCCACTCGCCGTCGCGGCCGTTGAACAGCTTCACCGCCGCGCCCGCGCCCAGCCGCATGACATTGCGGAGATAGTGCGCCTGGTGCTTCGGCAGGTCGACCGCCGCGCCGGCGCCCAGATCGGCGTCCACATGCAGACGGGGTTCGGTCATCGGCTGTCCTCCGGGGCGCGTTGGCCATCGAATAGGCTGCAGCGCCCGGCGGCGCAACCGGCGCGGCGGCTGGGCTGAACCGGGCGCATGGCTCCATCACAGACGGACACTGTGAAATTGCGTCCGTCCGCCCTATTATCGGGGGCAGAGCAAGTTCACGCTGGATCTGGGAGGAATCCGATGAGTGCAGCCGCCGAGGCCGCGACCCCGAACGAGGACATCCTGCTGCGGGAGGACCGCGACGGGATCGCCTGGATCACCCTCAACCGCCCCAACGCCTTCAACAGCCTGTCGCGCCCGCTGATCGCGCGGCTGCAGGAGGAGCTGGACCGCATGGCCGACGACCCGTCGGTGCGCGTCATCGTCATCGCCGGCGCCGGCCGCGGCTTCTGCGCCGGCCACGACCTGCGCGAGGTGCGCGGCAACCAGAACAACGAGCCGTTCATCAAGGAGCTGGTCGGCGCCTGCTCCAACATGATGCAGACGATCGTCCATCATCCGAAGCCGGTGATCGCGCGCGTGCACGGCATCGCCACCGCCGCCGGCTGCCAGCTGGTGGCCAGCTGCGACCTGGCCATCGCCGAGGACGGCGCGCGCTTCGCGACGCCTGGCGTCAATATCGGCCTGTTCTGCCACACGCCGATGGTGGCGCTGTCGCGCAACGTCTCGCGCAAGCACGCCATGGAAATGCTGCTGACCGGGGAGATGATGGACGCCGACGATGCCGTCCGCTTCGGCCTGATCAACCGCGCCGTCCCTGCCGGGAAGCTGGACGAGGCGGTGATGGAGATGGCGGGCAAGATCGCCTCCAAGTCCTCCTACACGCTGAAGGTCGGCAAGCGCGCCTTCTACGACCAGCTGGAACAGCCGGACCTGAAGAGCGCCTATGACCACGCCTCGATCACCATGGTGGAGAACATGGCCGCGCGCGACGCCGCCGAGGGCATCCAGGCGTTCATCGACAAGCGCCAGCCCAAGTGGGAGGACCGCTGAGGCCATGGCCGATACCGCAGCCCCCGCGCCGCCGGACGAGATCTACGCCGACGACGAGATCCGCCGCGTCCTGCGCGAGACGAAGACCATCGCCATGGTCGGCGCCTCGGCCAACTGGAACCGGCCCAGCTATTTCGCCATGAAGTACCTGCAGGCGAAGGGCTACCGTGTCATCCCGGTGAACCCGAAGGAGGCTGCGGCCGGCAACGAGATCCTGGGCGAGAAGGCCGTGGCCTCGCTGGCCGGGATCGGCTGTGAAATCGACATGGTCGACTGCTTCCGCAACTCCGACGCCATCCCGCCCATCGCCGACGACGCCATCGGCATCGGCGCGAAGACGCTCTGGCTGCAGCTCGGCGTGCGCCATGACGGCGCGGCGGAGAAGGCCCGCGCCGCCGGGCTCACCGTGATCCAGAACCGCTGTCCGAAGATCGAGTACGGCCGCCTCTCGGGCGAGATCGGCTGGATGGGCGTCAACACCGGCGTCATCTCGTCGAGGCGGAGCCGGCGGGTGTAACCCGCGGCGCCATCGCGGCGGGCCAAGGGGAGGAAACCGCCATGAAACAGGACCGCATCGTCGAACCCGTCAGCCTGCGCAACGCGGAGCCGGAGGCGCGCGCCGTCCTCGATCGCCTCCGCAGGGACTGGGCAAAGGTGCCCGTCTCCTTCGCCTTCATGGCCGCCCAGCCGAAGGCTCTGGAGGCCTTCGCGACCTACGCGAAGGAGGTCATCTACAACGGCCCGCTGGACCCGAAGATCCGCGAGCTCGCCTATCTCCGCACGGCGCAGCTTGCCGGCTGCAGGCTCTGCGTCGCCAACCACGCGGCGGCTGCGCGCGACGTGGGCGTCGAGCAAGCGAAGATCGAGAACATCGACCGTTCCGCCGACAGCGGCGTCTTCAGCGATCTCGAGAAGGCCGTGCTGCGCTTCGCGGAGCACGTCGCCTCGAAGCCCGGCAAGGCGCCGGCGGACCTGTTGGCGGAACTGCATGCCGGGCTCGGCAATGACGGCGTGGTGGCGCTCACCCAGGTGATCGGCCTCGCCAACCTGTTCTCGCGCTTCAACAACGCGCTGCACACCTATTCCGACGCCGATATCGGGTAGCCGGGGCGTTTCTTGCCACGCAGTATAATTGCCGTCTGGCAAACCCGTTCGAACCCGCCGCATTGCGCTTTGCCCCCTGCCCCGCCATGCTCCGGGCGTCGGCAATCGGGGGAGGGACGGCATGAGCGGACAGAAGAGCGACTACGGCTTCGAGACCATTGCGATCCACGCGGGCGCAGCGCCGGATCCGACGACGGGCGCACGCGTGACGCCGATCTACCAGACGACCTCCTACGTCTTCGAGGACGTCGACCAGGCGGCGAGCCTGTTCAACCTGCAGACCTTCGGCAATATCTACTCCCGGCTGACCAACCCCACCGTCTCGGTGCTGGAGGAACGGGTGGCGACGCTTGAGGGCGGCGCGGCCGGCCTCGCCGTCGCTTCGGGCCACGCGGCGCAGATGGTGCTGATGTTCGCGCTCATGGAGCCGGGCGACGAGTTCATCGCCTCGACCAAGCTCTATGGCGGCTCCATCACCCAGTTCGGGGTCAGCTTCAAGAAGATGGGCTGGACCTGCCACTTCGCCGACCCCGACGATCCGGACAGCTTCAAACCGCTGATCAACGAGAGGACGAAGGCGATCTTCATCGAGAGCGCGTCGAACCCGGGCGGCGTCATCGCCGATATCGAGGCCTTCGCGAAGATCGCCCATGATGCAGGCCTGCCCCTGATCGTGGACAACACCTGCGCCACGCCCTGGGGCTGCCGTCCGATCGAGTGGGGCGCGGACGTGGTCGTGCACTCGGCGACCAAATATCTGGGCGGCCACGGCAATTCCGTGGGCGGCGTGATCGTCGAAAGCGGCGATTTCGACTGGTCGGCGAGCGGAAAATTCCCCGCCATTGCCGCGCCCTGCGAGGCCTATCACGGGCTCAACTTCTACGAGACCTTCGGCCGCTTCGCGCTGACCGCCTATGGCCGCGCGGTGGCGCTGCGCGATCTCGGCCCCGCGCTCAGCCCGTTCAACGCCTTCCTGCTGCTCACGGGCATCGAGACTCTGCCGCTGCGGATGGAGCGCCACGGCCGGAACGCGATCAAGGTGGCCGAATATCTCGCCGGCCACGACAAGGTGTCCTGGGTCAGCTTCGCCGGCCTGCCCGGCAGCCGCTATCATGCCCTGCAGAAGAAGTACCTGCCCAACGGCGCGCCGCCGCTGTTCACCTTCGGGCTCAAGGGCGGATTCGAGGCCGGCGTGAAGCTGGTGGAGAGCGTCAACATCCTCTCCCACCTCGCCAATATCGGCGACACGCGGAGCCTGATCCTGCACCCGGCGTCGACCACGCACCGCCAGCTTACCGAGGAACAGCAGGAAGCCGCCGGCGCCGGCCCGGACGTGGTGCGTCTCTCGGTCGGCATCGAGACCGTCGATGACATCATCGCCGACCTGGAGCAGGGACTGGCTCAGATCTGAACGAGCTGCATCGTCGCTCTTCTTTGGACGGATTCATGCCCAAGCCTGCCCCTGACCCCTTTCAGGAGGCGGGCATGACGGGGTAGTCAACGGATCATTGAGGACGGCGGGCTGGCCGGCCCGACCATCCCCAGCCCGCCTGTGCCGTCACCCGCCCCTTGCCACGAAATACGGATTCTCGAAACCGGGTTTGCCGTAGCGCAGCGGCTGGCCGACATCGCCGGGCACGTCGCCGCCCGCGATGACCTGGATCTTGCCGCCCGCGGCCATCAGAACGGCGTGGCCCGCGGCGATGTCCCATTCCATGGTGCGGCCGAGCCGGGGATACATGTCGGCCTGGCCCTCGGCCACCCGGCAGAGCTTCAGCGAGGAGCCGGCGGAGACCAGTTCAAGCACCGGCACGTCCTTCAGATAGTCGTCTGTCGCCTGGTCGCGGTGGGAGCGGCTGGCGACCACGACGAAACCGTCATGATCGGCGGGCCGCACCGTGATCGGCTCAGGCTCGCCGCCCACCGCGCGCCGCCAGGCCGCGCCCGGCCAGGCGCCCCAGTAGGTCTGGCCCAGCGCCGGCAGGTGCACCGCGCCCGCCACCGGCTCGGACTGCTCGATCAGGGCGATGTTGACCGTGAATTCGCCATTGCGGTTGATGAACTCCTTCGTGCCGTCCAGCGGATCGACCAGGAAGAAGCGCCCTCCGGCGATATCCGGCACCTCGCCGGCGGCAACGGCTTCCTCGGCGACCACGGGAATGCCGGTCCCCAGCGCCGCCAGCCGCTCCAGGATCAGCGCCTCCGCCTTCTCGTCGGCGTCGGTGACGGGCGAACTGTCGTCCTTGGAGCGGGTTTCGAATTCGGAGTTGTAGATGTCGAGGATGAGCCGCCCGGCCTCCTCGGTGATGTCGGCGAGTTGCCGCGCCAGTTCGGCCCGGTCGATGATCATCAGCGTCCTCCCGCCACGTCCACCAGCGCACCGTTCACATAGGACGAATCCTCCGACATCAGCCAGAGCGCGGCCTTCGCCACCTCCTCGGCGCTGCCGGCGCGTTTCATCGGCACGCTGTCCCTGAACCGTTCCACCCGGTCCGCCGCGCCGGCGCTGGCATGAATCTCGGTATCGATCAGTCCGGGCCGGATCGCATTCACGCGAATCCCCTGATCGCCCAGTTCCTTCGCCATGCCGATGGTCATGGAATCCATCGCGCCCTTGGAGGCGGCGTAGTCGATGAACTCACCCGGCGAGCCGAGACGGGCGGCGGCTGACGACATGTTGACGATCACGCCGCCCTTGCCGTCATGGGCGGTCGACATGCGCAGCACGGCCTCGCGGACACAGAGGAAGGCGCCGGTCACGTTGACGGCCAGCATGCGGTTTATGCGCTCGGCGTCCAGTTCCTCGACCTTGCCGACCTTGCCGACGATGCCGGCGTTGTTGACCAGCGCGGTGATAGTGCCGAGTTCCTGGTCGACCAGGCGGAACATGGATTTCACGTCCGCCTCCTGCGCCACATCTGCGCCGCAGATGATGGCCTTGCCGCCGGCCGCCTCGACCAGCTCTGCCACGTTCTGGGCGGCCTCGCGGTCGCTCCGGTAGTTGACGCACACCGAATAGCCGGCCTTGCCGGCCAGCCGGCAGATCTCGGCGCCGATCCCGCGGCTGCCGCCGGTGACGATCACAACTCCGGCCATTCGCTCCCCCTCCATGCAACGGGCGTCGGAGCAAATCACCGCCCCCCGTGGCGGTCAAGGCTGGCCGAGCGGGCAGGAACACGCCACATTCGGGAAATGCCGGAAACGCCCGCATATCTCGTCCGTCCCGATCCCGCGGACCCGCGCCTGACCCGGCGCATGGGCGGGCTCGACCATACCGGCCAGCCGGTGGAGCAGGACGTGACCGTGGAGCGGGCGCTGACGCTGTTCCTCAACGGCCAGGAGATCGTCACCATGATGACGATCGGCGACTATCCCGACTGTCTGGCCGTCGGCTACCTGCTGAACCAGAACATGCTGAAGCCCGACGACGAGATCCGCAGTCTCGAGGTCGACGACGACAAGGGCCACATCTTCGTCCGTACCGCGCGCCGCACCGATTTCGAGTTCAAGCTGAAGAAGCGGACATTGACCTCCGGCTGCGCCCAGGGCACCGCCTTCGGCGACGTCATGGAGAAGTTCGACAAGGTGCGCCTGCCGGCCGATGCCGAACTGCGCACCTCGTGGCTCTACGCCCTGACGAAATCGATCAACACCACGCCGTCGCTCTACCTGCAGGCGGGCGCGATCCACGGCTGCGTGCTCTGCGAACGGGACCGGCCGCTGATCTACATGGAGGACGTCGGCCGCCACAATGCCGTCGACAAGATCGCCGGCTACATGCGCCTCAACGGCGTCGGGCCGGCCGGCAAGCTGTTCTACACAACGGGACGGCTGACCTCGGAGATGGTCATCAAGACCGTGCAGATGGAAATCCCGATCCTGATCTCGCGCTCCGGCTTCACCGCTTCGGGCGTGGAGCTGGCCCGGCGCGCGGGCCTGACCCTCATCGGGCGGGCGAAGGGAAAGCGGTTCGTCTGCCTCGCCGGCGAGGAGCGGATCGTCTTCGACGGCGATCCGGACGCGGTGGCCGACGAACCCGATAAGCTGACCCGCAAGGGCGCCCGGTGAAACCCGTCGGCGTTATCCTGGCGGGCGGGCTGGCGCGGCGGATGGGCGGCGGTCAGAAGGCGTTGCTGGAGCTGGGCAGACGCCCGCTGGTCGCGCACGCGATCGCCCGGCTGACGCCACAGGTCGCGGCGCTGGCGCTCAACGTGAATGCGGAAATGGCCGCCTATGAGCGCTTCGGACTGCCGCTGGTCGCCGACACGGTGCCCGGTTTTGCGGGGCCGCTGGCCGGCATCCTGGCCGGCATGGACTGGGCCGCCGGGGCGCATCCCGAAGGGAGCCTCCTGCTTTCCGCGCCCACCGACGCGCCGTTCCTGCCCGACGACATGGCCGCGCGTCTGGGCGCGGCATTGACCGACGAAGCGGCGGCGGTTGCCGTCTGCGCCAGCGGCGGCCGCCATCACCCGGTGGCGGCGCTCTGGCGGATGGACCTGCGCGAGTCCCTTCGGGAGGCGCTGACGGCGCGGGACATCCGCAAGATCGACCGCTTCACCGCCGAACACCGCGTCGCCCTGGTCGAGTGGCCGGCGACACCGTCGGACCCGTTCTTCAACGTCAACCGCCCCGAGGATCTGACGCGCGCCGAGGCACTTTTGGGGTGACCGGCAAGGCACCGTTGGGCTATGCCGCAGGCGACAGTTTCACCCGAGACGGATAGTGCCTTCATGTCCTCCGATCCGGACGCCCCGCCGGTCAATATCTGCACCCTGAAATGGGGCGACCGCTACGGTCCCGACTTCGTCAACCGGCTCTACGGCGCGGTCCGGCGCAACCTGGACCGGCCCTTCCGCTTCCTGTGCTTCACCGACGACGGGGCGGGGCTCAGGCCCGAGGTCGAGGCGCATCCGCTGCCACCGATCGAGCTGCCCGAAAGCCACCAGCGCACGACCTGGCTGAAGCTGGGGCTGTTCATGGACGGGCTGGCGGACATGCAGGGCGATTGCATGTTCCTCGATCTGGACCTGCTGATCGTCGACAATATCGACTGCTTCTTCGACTACATGCCGGGCAAGCGCTGCATCATCCACAACTGGGTGCTGGGCCATCACGTCTTCAAGAGGCGCCCGGATGTCGGCAATTCGTCGGTGTTCCGCTGGCGCGCCGGCACGACGCAGTTCATCGTCGACAAGTTCTACGCCGAGGCCGAATGGGCGATGGCCAACTTCAGGCCGCCGCAGACCTATCTGACCTACGGGCTGGGCGAGAAGCACTGGTGGCCGGAGACGTGGGTCCGCAGCTTCAAGCGCCACGCGATTCCGCCCTTCCCGCTCAACCTGGTGCAGGCGCCGAAGATGCCGGCGGAGACGAAAATTCTCGTCTTCCATGGCCGGCCCGATCCGGACGAGGCCCTGACAGGCTATGACGCCAGGCGCCTGCACCGCCGCACACGGCCCGCGCCCTGGATCGCCGACTACTGGGACGATCCGGAGGAACGGCCGGGCCGATGATCCGCCGCCTGAAACGCCGCCTCGGCATCCGCTTCTCGACCAAGGCGCTGAAGCGCAATCCCGGCGTCTATCTGCGCCAGTTGCTGCGCCGTCACCGCAGCTTCCCGGATCTTGTGACCGAGCTGGCGGCGACACAGCCGGTCGCCATCGTCCAGGTCGGCGCCAATGACGGATCGTCCAACGACCCGCTGGGCGAGATGATCCTGCACCGGCCGGAACGCGTCTCCAGGGCGCTGCTGATCGAACCGCAGCAATCGGCCTTCGAGCGGCTCGCCGCGCGTTACGCTGAGGCGCCGCATGTCACCTGTCTGAACGCCGCCATCGACCGGGAGCCGGGCGAACGGGCGATCTATTCGACGGACATGGCGGCGGCGAGCGAACGGCTGGGCAGGAAGATCTCGGACGGGCTGGCATCGTTCTCACGCGCCCATCTGGAAAACGCGTTCCGCAATGCCTGCCCGGCGATTGCCGACGCCGAGCTGGATCAGCTGATCACGGAAACGCCGGTCCCGGTAACGACGATCCGGCAGGCGATGGCGACCGCCGGCATGAGGGACGCGGACGTGCTGCTGGTCGACACCGAAGGCTTCGACGCCGAGATCATGGCCATGGCCCTGGAAGCCGGCCTCAGACCGTCGCTGCTGCAGTTCGAGCACGCCCACCTGGACGCCGCGACGCGGCGCGCGCTGGCCGGCCGTCTGCGACGGGAAGGCTACCGGCTCTGGGCCAGCCACCTGGACATGTGGGGTCAGCGCGTCGGGACGGGGACGTCGCCGCGATAGTCGTAGAAGCCGCGGTTGGCCTTGCGGCCCAGCCAGCCGGCCTCGACATACTTCACCAGCAGCGGGCACGGGCGGTACTTGGTGTCCGCCAGGCCGTCATAGAGCACCTGCATGACCGACAGGCAGGTATCCAGGCCGATGAAATCCGCCAGTTCCAGCGGCCCCATCGGATGGTTCGCCCCCAGCTTCATCGCCGTATCGATCGCATCGACCGAGCCAACGCCCTCATAGAGGGTGTAGACCGCCTCGTTGATCATCGGCAGCAGGATGCGGTTGACGATGAAGGCCGGAAAGTCCTCCGCCGCCGTCGAGGTCTTGCCGAGGTTCTTCACGACCTCGCGGACCGCATTGAAGGTCGTGTCCTCGGTGGCGATGCCGCGGATCAGCTCCACCAGCTTCATCATCGGCACCGGGTTCATGAAGTGCATGCCCATGAACCGCTCGGGCCGGTCGGTGATCGAGGCCAGCCGCGTGATCGAGATCGAGGAGGTGTTGGAGGCAATCAGCGTCTCCGGCCCCAGATGCTCGGTCAACTTCTGGAAGATGCTCTTCTTGAGCGCCTCGTCCTCGGTCGCCGCTTCGATCACCAGGTCGGCCTTGCCGACCTCGGCTAGTTCCAGCGTCGGCCGGATCCGGGCCAGGGTGTCGGCCCGGTCGACGTCGGAGATCTTGTTGCGCGCGGCCTGGCGGGCCAGATTGCCCTCGATGGTTTTCAGCGCCGCATCCAACCGCCCCTGGTCAATGTCGTTGAGTATGACGTCGTAGCCGGCGAGCGCACACACGTGCGCGATGCCGTTGCCCATCTGACCGGCGCCGATGATGCCGATCGAACGGATTGAGGCGGTATCGCTCATTCTTCAGACTTTCCCACTTGCGGACGGGATGCGGCGACCGGTCAAAGCTTCGATTCGAGCTCCGGCACCGCCTGGAAGAGGTCCGCCACGAGGCCGTAGTCGGCGACCTGGAAGATCGGGGCTTCCTCGTCCTTGTTGATGGCGACGATGACCTTGGAGTCCTTCATGCCCGCCAGATGCTGGATCGCACCGGAGATACCGACGGCGATGTAGAGCTCGGGCGCGACGACCTTGCCGGTCTGGCCGACCTGCATGTCGTTCGGCACGAAGCCGGCGTCGACCGCGGCGCGGCTGGCGCCCACGGCGGCGCCCAGCTTGTCGGCCACCTTGTAGAGCATCTCGAAATTCTCGCCGTTCTGCATGCCGCGGCCGCCGGACACGACGATCTTGGCCGTGGCGAGGTCCGGGCGATCGGATTCCGAGAGGCGCTCGCCGACGAAGGATGACAGGCCCGGATCCTCGGCGGCCGCGATCTGCTCGACGCTGGCCGATCCGCCTTCGGCCTCCGCCTTGGCGAAGGTGGTGGTGCGCACGGTGATGACCTTGATCCCGTCGGAGGACTGCACGGTCGCCATGGCGTTGCCGGCGTAGATCGGCCGCACGAAGGTATCGGCGCTTTCGACCTCGACGATGTCGGAGATCTGCTGGACGTCCAGCAGCGCGGCGACCCGCGGCAGGATGTTCTTGCCGGAGGTGGTCGACGGCGCGACGATGTGGCCGTAGTCGCCGGCCAGGCTGACGATCAGCGCCGCCCGGTTCTCGGCCAGCGAATGCTCCAGCCCGGCGTCGTCGGCGTGCAGCACCTTGCCGACGCCCGCGACCTTGGCCGCGGCTTCGGCGACGCCGCCCGCATTGTGGCCCATGACCAGCACGGTGACGTCGTTGTCCATCGCTTTCGCGGCGGTGACCGTGGCCAGGGTGGCCGGGTTGAGTTCGTTGTTGTCGTGTTCGGCAATAACGAGAACAGCCATCAGATCACCCCCGCTTCGTTCTTCAGCTTGTCGACCAGCTCGTCGATGCTCTCCACCTTGACGCCGCCCTGGCGCTTCGCCGGCTCGTTGACCTTCAGCGTCTTCAGCCGCGGCGCGATGTCGATACCCAGGTCCTCGGGCGTCTTCGTGTCGATCGGCTTCTTCTTCGCCTTCATGATGTTCGGCAGGCTGGCGTAGCGCGGCTCGTTGAGCCGCAGGTCGGTGGTCACGATCATCGGCATCTTCAGCTTGATGGTCTGCAGGCCGCCGTCGACCTCGCGGGTGACCTCGGCCTCGCCGCCCTCGATCTTGACCTTGGAGGCGAAGGTGCCCTGCGCCCAGCCCAGCAGCGCGGCCAGCATCTGACCGGTCTGGTTGCTGTCGTCGTCGATCGCCTGCTTGCCGAGAATCACCAGGTCGGGCTTCTCCTCGTCCACCAGCGCCTTCAGGATCTTGGCCACCGCGAGCGGCTGCACCTCGTCGTCCGACTTCACCAGGATGCCCCGGTCCGCGCCCATGGCCAGCGCGGTGCGGATCGTCTCCTGGGCCTGCTGCACGCCGATGGAGACCGCGACGACCTCCTCCGCCGTGCCGGCCTCCTTCAGACGGACCGCTTCCTCGACGGCGATTTCGTCGAAGGGGTTCATGGACATCTTGACGTTGGCGAGTTCTACCCCGCTCTGATCGGCCTTCACGCGCACCTTGACGTTGTAGTCAACGACGCGCTTGACAGCGACGAGTACCTTCATCTCCCGACATCTCCAGGGTGCATCCCACGGTAATTACGGCGCGAGACATTCTTGGGTGTCTTGTCGTCCCGCCCGGAGCTAAAAAAACCATCCGCGGCGAAGGCGCAACCCCCCGGGATGGTGCGGCGCACAATAGTTGGGCGGTTTTGGGCTGTCAACGAACCGTCACGGACGGCCCGGCGGCATATCCGCCCAGGCCGCGGAACCATGCGCCCGGCGGCATTTCCGGTTTCAGTTCTGACGGTCCCCGCCGGCGGCCATCATCTGGAGCATGTCCCGGAGCGCGTCGGAAGCCGCGGTGCCGAGACTGGTCTGCATGGCCTGCATGAGCGTGGCCATCACCGCCGCCGAGAAGACCTCCCGGCCGAGTCCGGCCTCGGTGCATTCCTCCAGCGCCGCGTCCAGGTGCCGCGTCACGATCTCGGCGGCCTGGGACAACTGGCCCTGCACCTGCTCGTCGGGAAGCTCGTCCATCGGTTCGGTTCTCCTGGAATGCAACGCGGGCGCCCGCCGCGCGGAACCGCCCTGCCGGGACCATTGCAAAGGCACGCGGGACGCGCAAGCGCGCCGTGCCGGCTCGGCCGCGCCTCTCGCGAGGCCTTCGATTTCGTGGCACAATAACCATATCAGAGCGGATCGCATGTGCAGGTGGGGTTATCGCCCTATGAAACCATCCGCACGCGCGCTGTGCCGCCAGAACCGGCCGACAAGGCCGGCGGCGCGTGAGGTTGTGAAACAATAGGGGCCAAGAATGTTGAACAAAAACGGCCACTGGTCGCCCGACGACATCGCCTGGGAGCAGTTCGACCCTTCCCGGGTGGATTCCGACATATTGGCGGTGATCCGCGCCGCCAGCCTGGTCGAACGCAATTCAGCCGACTACGTCGCCTATCTGAAGCGGGTCATCTCCGACGATCCGGAGTTCCGCGCCGCCGCCGAGCAATGGGGCCACGAGGAGCACCAGCACGGCATCGTGCTGGGACGCTGGGCGGAGATGGCGGATCCGGACTTCGACTTCGAGACTGCCTTCCGCCGCTTCACCGAGGGCTATCGCATTCCCGTCGACGCCGAGGCGTCGGTGCGCGGCTCCCGGGCCGGCGAGATGGTCGCCCGCTGCGTCGTCGAGGCGGGCACGAGTTCATTCTACGCCGCGCTGCGCGACGCCACCGAGGAGCCCGTGCTGAAGGACATCTGCAATCGCATCTCGAAGGACGAGATCCGCCACTACCGGATGTTCCAGGACTATTTCCAGCGCTATCAGGAGCGCGAGCACCTGGGCCGTCCGCGCCGGGCCTGGATCGCGGCCACGCGCTTCCTGGAGGCGGAGGACGACGAGCTTTCCTTCGCATATTACTGCGCCAACATGCCGCCCGAGGAGGCATATGACCGCTCCGAGGCGGGCCGGGCCTACGCGCGCACGGCGCTGGGCTGTTACCGGCGCGATCACCTGGGCAAGGCGGTCAAGCTGATCCTGAAGGCCGCCGGTCTGCCGCCGCACGGACGGCTGGGCGACCTCGCCTTCCAGGCGACCTGGCTGTTCCTGAAGGTCCGCACCAGGGGACAGCTCGCCGCCTGAAGCGGCGGCCGGGCTTCAGACGCGCCGGCCCTCGACGACGCCCATCATGCGCGACGCGGGATAGTGGACCCCTGCGGGCCGCCAGCCGGCCCGCTCCATCAGCGCCTGATACTCCTCGGCCGTCCGTTCCCGGCCCGTGCCCCAGCACATCATGTGGATGTCGAACAGCTTGGCGAAATGGGGCTCCGACGGGCCGGGCACCACGTGTTCCATGACCAGCAGCCGCCCGTCGGCGGGCGCGGTCCTTGCCAGCGCGCTCAGGATCCGGACGCATTCGTCGTCGTCCCAGTCGTGCAGGATCATCTTCATGGTGTAGACGTCCGCCGGCGGCGCCCCGTGGAACATGTCGCCGGCCACGAACTCGCAGCGACCGGCCACGCCCATGGGCTCGGCCCAGAGCTTGCCGGTCTCGGCGATCACGTCGGAACGCTCCAGCACCATGCCCTGCAGGTGCGGATGGGCCGCCAGCAGGCTGCAGAGCATGTGGCCGCGGCCGCCGCCGACGTCGCAGATGGTTTCGCACCCTGAGAAGTCGTATTGCGCCAGCGCCTCCAGCACCAGACCCGACTGAAGGCCCGAATAGCTGGTCATCGCCGCGTCGAAGACCTGCTCGTAGGCCGGATCGACGCCGGCGTGCTCGAAGGCGTGGCGGCCGAACTCGCGATGGAAGGCGTTCTGGCGCCCCTCGCGCACCATGTCGGGCAGATGGCGCCAGATGGTGTAGTGCTCCGGCCCCTCCTCCAGCAGGGTCACGCCCCGCAGGCTCTGGGGATGGTCCGCTTGCAGCAGCCGCCCGGCCTCGGTGAGACGGAAACGCCCCGCTGCGTCTTCGGCGAGCAGACCGATCGCGCCCAGCGCGCGCAGCAGCCGATAGGTCAGCGCCGGGTCAAGCGAACGCTCCGCGGCGACCGTTTCGGCGCCCCGGGCATCATCGCCCAGAGCATCGAAAACGCCCAGCCGGACACCGGCGTGGAGTATCTGGCTGCGCCAGCGGCCGAAGATCAGATCGGTGACGACGGCGGCCGGATCGGCAGCCAGCGCTGTGTCGGCGAGCGCCGCGAAATCGTTCATGGTTCCCCCTCACGGTTCGGCAACAGGTGTCGCCGGCAAGGTTAACCCTGCGGAACCCGGACGCATAGTCGCGGATGTTCAGCCTTCGCCGGGCCAGTTCCACCAGCGCCGGAACGCGGCGCCCATGACCAGTTCCAGGTCAGCGCCCTTCAGCCAGTCCATCTCCCGGGTGAACAGCGTCACGCATTCCCGCCAGGAGCACGGCATCTTGGAGATGTCCGTGCCCCAGAACATGCGCGCCGGCCCGAAGGCGTCGAAGATCCGGCGCAGATAGTCCTGCATGATCGGGAAGGGATAGGCCTCGCCCGAATAGCCCGGCGCGCCGGTCGCCTTGACCGCGACATTGGGATGGCGCGCGAGTTCCAGCAATTGCGGCATGTGTTCCATCGCCGCGTGGTCCTTCAGCCTGGTGAAGCCGCCGCGCCCGCCCAGATGGTCGATGGTGAGCTTCAGACCGGGGTGACGCGCCGCCACCGCGCCGAACTCGGCCAGCGTATCGGTCGCCAGCACCGCGACCGGCACGCCGGCTTCTTCCGCCGCCCGCCAGAGCCAGCCATGGCGGTCCTCCCGCATCGCCGCGACCGCATCCTCGCCCATGAAGACGTAGCGCAGCCCGAGCACGCCAGGCGCGTCGCGCACGGCGGCGATCTTCGCCGGCGTCGCCGGATCGTCCAGCTTCAACGTCTGCATCATGGCGAAGCGGCCCGGATGGTCCGCGATGGCCCGCGCCGCCATGTCGCAGGAGCCGGGATCCCAGCCCGGCGGGTGGATGACGGCGGCGTCCACGCCCGCCTCGTCCATCAGCGCCACGGCCTGTTCCGCGTCGAAGCGGGTCACCTGCCAGTGGGCGTCGTTGACCGGCAGGCCGCTGCCCCAGATGTGGATCTGCGCGTCGACGATCTCCATTCAGAAGCTCGGCTTCTGCGGGAAGGGCGTCAGCTGGATCTCGTGGCTCCAGCAGGACCGGTCCTGGCCGTGCAGATACCAGAAGGCCTCGGCGATCTTCGCCGGATTGATGACGATGTCGGGATTGTCGCGCGCCTTGGGCAGGGCGCGGGTGCCGGGCGAATCGATCAGCCCGTCGATGACCACGTTGGCGACGTGGACGCCGTGTTCGGAATATTCCTCGGTCAGCACCTGGGCGAGCGTGCGCATCATCACGCGCGGATAGTAGAGGCTCTCGCCGGTGTGGCGCTTGCGCCCGCGCAGCGAGGCGGCGTTGTTGGAGAAGAAGAAGCTGCCCCGCCCCCGCTTCCGCATGGCCGGCAGCACCTCCTTCGCCACCAGGAACGGGCCGCGGCAGGAGACGGCCATGGCCGTGTCGAAGATGGCCGTGGGCATGTTCTCCAGCAGTTCCATCTCCTTCGGCAGTTCGCGCCCGTCCGGATAGCCGGCGTTGTAGATCAGGATCTCCGGGTCGCCCCATTCGGCGCGGATGCGCGCGAAGGCGCTGGCGATGCTCGCGTCGCGGGAGAGGTCCATCTCCACCACCGAGACCGTCCCGCCCTGGCCGCGGATGGTCTCCGCCAGGCCGTCGGCGTTGGCCGCGGTGCGGGTGGTGAGGATCACGTGGCAGCCCCCGGCGGCGAACTTCTGCGCCACCGCCCCGCCGACGCCGAAGCGCGCGGATTCCGGCAGCGCGGAATCGTCGACCTCGTGGCCGTGGATCAGCTTGGTCATGTGCCCGTCGCGGCGCCACTTGGTCGTCGCGCCGACGATCACGGCGATGGGTTTCCCAGTCATGGCGTGGCCCTCCCTGCCCCGGAGTGTGCGGGGAGCGCACCCAAATTCAAAGGCCCGACCTTGGCGGCCCGATCGGCCGCGCCAGCCGCCTGCACGTGGCGGCTTCGCCGCTCCGCGGCCGGTTGCCGGTGCTGCCCCGAAACCACCGTTTCGAGCGCCATGCCCGAGGACGAGCCAACTGCGGCAACCAGAGAGCCCGAATATGTGTCCTAAGGCGCACCGCAACCTCTGTGCTGTAACACAGCATCAGCTTCTCGCCGCGCTACTCGCGCGACGACAAAGGGGCCGTTGCAGATGCCCATTGCATCCCCAAGCCTAAGAGAGCGTTGCTGGTGATCCATCACTCGGCAGCGACGGTAGCTGCCGACGTTGGCGTCCCATTCTCGATGTGATTTATGGCAGCTTGAATTATCGCCTCTAACATCCCCGCTGTTCGCCCTTGATCGTACAACTTTGTTATAATGGCAGTCGTGACATATGGATTCTTACGAGCTTGCTTTGCCGTCAGTGAAAATTCATCCATTGCCTCATTATAAGCTTCCAAAAATTGTTCTTGACCAAAATCATTTTTTAACTGTTCGCTGATTTCATTCGCGAAACAAGCATATTTTTCGTGCACGCCCTCAGGAAATTCAGCGACTTCCCCATCAGGTACGCCAAGCATTTTCTGCAAACCCTTATTGGCCTTTATTGCCTTTCCTCTATCTCCTTCTGCACAATTTCCGTCCGAATCCCAAATTGGATACACTGGAATATCTAACGATTTAAAAACCATAAATGGCTTATCCAAGTTATTTTTTTCATTAACGGGCAGAACCGAAATATTTCTTTCCGCGAAATTGATGCCTATCCGTTTGCCAATTGTGTCGAACGCCGCTTTATCGGTTGCACCCTCTACCAATATAACCCCGTCGGCGAAAAAACCTTCTGACAACTCGGTTCCAAAAATATGCAATCGGGCCTTTGTACTCTTATCCGTACAATTTTCTTCCGGTATATCCCATGCATGCGTCAGCGCATACGAAACATCTTGCAGAGACGCCTCTCTGAATATCGACTCTTTCGCAGGAAGGCCCTCACCACCTACTTTAGCAACGATACGTGTGTTGTGAAATTCAGAAAGATCTACGAAACTCGGAGAATGTGTGCAGAATAATACCTGAACATCACCAAAGATTTCCTGAAAACCTTTGGTTGACAATTTTTTCAAAACCTGAGCAAAATGCCACTGTTTTGTTGGATGCTGATAAAGCTCAGGCTCCTCAATTGCCAAGATTACAGATGGAAGATTTTCCATAAAATTCTTTTCCTCAATGCCCTCACCGGAATCTGCCCCATTCTCGCTATTTTTTGAACCGTCGTCGCTATTCGATTTAACGACCAGCAATTGGTGTAAGAGAGAAATTATAAATGCGCGCTGGATACCATTTCCGGCTTTGGCTACAGGAAATTGAAATTTTTCTTCTTCAAACTTAATTTCTGCTTGTGGCGGGGGCAGATTAATTCCCGCGCCTTCTCTCCAATCCAAAATAACGCCAACACCCTGATAATAAGTGCGCAGCGAGGTCGTAAGCGC
The DNA here is from genome assembly GCF_002924445.1 of Minwuia thermotolerans. Taxonomy (NCBI): domain Bacteria; kingdom Pseudomonadati; phylum Pseudomonadota; class Alphaproteobacteria; order Minwuiales; family Minwuiaceae; genus Minwuia; species Minwuia thermotolerans. Next base: position 22,553 of record NZ_PIGG01000081.1, on the reverse strand, counting down.
AGTTTGCAGCGAACCAAGTTGAGGAAAATTTTCTGGACTCGTTAATGCAGAATATTGCCGATTGACTTCGTCTTGGTAGGCTGCGATCTTCTCGTTTTGCGCCATCGCAGAGCGAACGATCAAATCCATCAATTGACCGATAGCGGAGGATTTTTGATCGTTCGCGTCTTCAGAGACGTCACGGACTGCTTCAATAAGTATGAAATTTGTCGCCTTTTGAAGCTTCCCGCCCCCTACACTTTTAAAGCCAAAAAATTGACCCCCGTCCCTGATAAATTCGCAATCATCTGGATGACCCGCTTCCCAAAATGTTAAATGCTCCTCTACATCCCCTTGCTTAGTCCATTTTGGCAAATCAACACCAGATCCCTGGATTTCAGTGTATTTCGCCTTCGCTTCTGTCGCATTCGCAGCATTTCTTATCGATTGAAATGCAGGATTTCCTTTCATCATCCCATAATAGTTTCCGTTATTGCTTTGATCACCGCCGAATACTCTTGTGACTACCATTTCATCATTATAAATTCTAGATTTAAAATCCTCCGCTTCGTCTTCACTAAAATTATTAAATACGATGGTAATTTCTATCGGCCACTCTGTATTGTGTGCAAAAAAATCCTCTACAGCCGGACGAAAACTAATTTCGAAAAATGCCTGAAGCGCTTTTAGAACAGTAGACTTGCCAACACCATTTGCGCCGATAAAAATGGTCTGGTCACCACAGTTTATTACCTGATCTTTTATAGATCGAAAATTCAGGATTTTAATTTGTTTGATTTTCATGAATCTCGCCCTTTGAGGAAATCCTGAATTCTAATACTATAAGCTGTAGATGGTAGAATCAATACCTATTGAACTATGGATTTTGCCCTTCGCACACGCAAGGCATCCAAACGTCTCTGCGCCGGACGGCGGGAGAGCAAACATCATTCGTGATCTTTGAACCGGTGTGGCAAACGGCAAGGTCCGCCAGAAACCAGCGCCTTCGGCGTGGCGAATAGTCTCCAGGCGCACTTAACAGACGCACTTGCGTGCCGATCTGACGGTTGCTGAACTTGGAAAGTTCGAACCGCCGCTTTTGCGCTTCCAATAAGGGTTTGGGGGGATCACGTGGGCAAAAAATAGAAATGGTGCGCCCTGCAGGACTCGAACCTGCGACCCCAAGCTTAGAAGGCTCGTGCTCTATCCAGCTGAGCTAAGGGCGCTCCGGGCCGGACTATAGCGATTCACGCGCGGCCCCGCGCGGGGGAAATCGACGCGCCCGGGCGCAGGCGCGACGGGGATGGCGGGGCCGGCCGGCGCGCCGTAGCGGGTAGCATTCAGATGGCGCACGAGCCGGCCATGCCATCCCTCGCGCGCCGACCGGCAAAGATTCAGAAGGCGCGCGAGCCAGCCATGCCATCCCTCGCGCGCCAACCGGTACGCCCTCCCCCCGCCTCCCGCCGCCTGCTATAGTCGCCGCAATGAACTCCCGGGGAGGCGCGCGATGAAACTCACCGACGATCAGCTGAGGCAATTCGACGAGCTGGGCTATCTGATGCTGCCCGGCGTCTTCTCGGCGGACGAGATGGACGCCGTCACCGCCGACCTGCCGCGCATCTACGGGCTGGAGCGCGAGGAGGTCTGGCGCGAGAGCACCGGCGCCGTGCGCACCGCCTTCGCCGCGCACCGCTATTCCGAGCCCTTCGACCTGATCGGCCGCCATCCCCGGCTGGTCGAGCCGGTCCGGCAGCTGCTCGGCGGCGACGTCTACATCCACCAGTACAAGATCAACGCCAAGGCGGCCTTCGACGGCGACGTCTGGCAGTGGCACCAGGACTACGGCACCTGGGCGCGCGACGACGGCATGCCGGAACCGCGCGCCATGAACATCGCGCTGTTCCTGGACGACGTGACCGAGTTCAACGGCCCGCTCTGGATCATTCCGGGCAGCCACAGGGAAGGCGTGCTGGAGGCCGGCCACGACCTGAAAACCACCTCCTACCCGCTCTGGACCCTGGACAGGGAAACCATCACCCGGCTGGCGGGCGCGCACGGCATCTTCTCCGCCAAGGGCAAGGCGGGCTCGGTGCTGATGTTCCATTCCAACATCGTCCACGCCAGCAGCCCGAACATCGGGCCGTGGGGGCGGACCATCGTCTATCTCTCGCTCTGCCACGTCGACAACCACATCCGCGAGTTCAAGCGGCCGGAATGGATCGCGCACCGCGACTTCACGGCGATCGAGACGGCGCCGGACGACTGCCTGCTGAGGCTGCCGCGGGCCACGGTGGCGGCCGAGTGAGCGCCGGGCCGGTCGAGGGCTTCATCGAGCGCCTGGAACGGCCGGCGATGGGCGCCGGGGCGCTGGACGGACTGAGCTTCGGGCTGAAGGATCTCTACGACATCCGGGGCCGGACCGCCGGCTGCGGCAACCCCGACTGGGCGCGGACGCACGAACCGGCGGCGGCCGACGCGCCGGTCCTCCAGGCGCTGCTGGGCGCGGGCGCGGCGCTCGCCGGCGTCACCCACACCGACGAGCTGGCCTACAGCCTGAACGGCGAGAACCATCACTACGGCACGCCGGTGAACCCGGCCGCGCTTGACCGGATTCCCGGCGGTTCGTCCTCGGGCTCGGCCTCGGTGACGGCGGCAGGGCTGACCGACTTCGCCATCGGCTCCGACACCGGCGGCTCGGTGCGCGTGCCGGCGGCCTATTGCGGGCTGTTCGGCATCCGCACCACCCACGGGCGCATCAGCCTGGCCGGCTGCATGCCGCTGGCGCCGAGCTACGACACCTGCGGCTGGTTCGCACGCGACGCGGCGATGCTGGCGCGGGTCGGCCGGGTGCTGCTGGACCAGAAGACGCCCGAAGCGCCGCAGCCGCGCTGGCTGATCGACCCGGCGCTGTTCCGGCTGTGCGACGACGAGACCGCGGCCGCGCTGGAAGCCGCGGTGGGCATGCTGGGCGGGGCGGGCGTCGTTCCGGCGAAGGCCGACACGGGCTTCGACCCGGAGGCGTGGAAGGAGGCCTTCCGCATCCTGCAGGCGGCGGAGATCTGGCGCGTCCACGGCGGCTGGGTGACGGCGGTGCGGCCGGAATTCGGGCCCGGCGTGCGCGACCGCTTCCGGATGGCCGAAAGCATCACCGAGGCGGAGATCGCCGAGGCCCGGCCCGTCCGCGACAGGGTGCGGCGGACCATGACGGACCTGCTGGGCAGCGACGGGGTGCTGCTGGCGCCGACCGCGCCGGGCCCCGCGCCGGTGCGCGGCTGGGACCCGGTGCTGCTGGACGACTTCCGCTACCGCATCATCGCGCTGACCGCGCTGGCCGGCCATGCCGGCCTGCCGCAGGTGACGATCCCGGCGGGGCTGTCGGACGGCGCGCCGGTCGGGCTCTCGCTCATCGGCCCGCGCGACGGCGACGCCATGCTGCTGGCGCTGGCGGAACGGCTCTCCGAGGCACTGCTGACGGCGGCCTGAGGGCCGTCATCGCCACGGCGTCCTTGCCCGGTTCAGCCGGCGCGCGGGCCGGCCATGCCAACCCCCGCGCGCCCGTTTCGCTTCCTAGAGAACCCGGTTGTAGGCGAAGTTGTCGGCGTAGGCGCGGAGCTTCATCTTGCGCTCCCGCGGCTCGAAGACCTGGGCGTCGATGCCGTGCTTCTCGGCGTAGGCGACCGCCTCTTCCCTGGTGTCGAAGTCCAGGCGCACCTGGCTCTGGGTATCGGCGAGCGACGTCCAGCCCATCAGCGGGTCGGGATGGCGGGCGGTGTCGGCCCGGAACTCCAGCCGCCAGTTCTTCGTGTTGGCCCGGCCGGACTGCATCGCGGTCTTGGTCGGTTTGAAAATGCGTGCGCTCATCGTCATGCCCTTCGAATGCCCGCCTGGTCGGGGCGATTGGATTCGAACCAACGACCTCCGGTACCCAAAACCGGTGCGCTACCAGACTGCGCTACGCCCCGGACACAGACAGCTTCCAGATAGCCGAGCCCCCGGGGCGGCGCAAGCGCCACGGTCAGTCGAGATTGCCGAAGACCTCGTGACGCACCGTGTCTCCGACCTGGATCTCGAGCTGACGGGCGAGGCCGCCATTGATCTCCAGCACGGCCAGGATCTCGCCCTTCGACGGGATCGCGGTTTCATCGTGCGGCCGCGCCTGGGGATGGATATGGGTGATCTCCCCGCTCTCGTCGATGAAGATCAGGTCCAGCGGGATCAGCGTGTTCTTCATCCAGAAGCTGACATGCTGCGGCTTGCCGAAGTCGAACAGCATGCCATGCGCGTCTTCCAGCATCGGACGGAACATCAGCCCGCGGCTGCGTTCGCGGGCGCTGTCGGCGACCTCCACCATCAGGTGCCGGTCGCCGCTGACGGTCTGCACGATGAGCGGCGAGCGATACTCGTCGGCCACCGCCCCGAAGGCGAACACGACGAACAGCACGGCCAGAAATCTACGCAAGGGCGGTCTCCTTCGGTCGGGGGCCGTCGGCAGGCAGCGGATCGGCCAGCGTCGTGAACCAGTGCTCCGGCGGATTGCGCCCGGCCGCGCGCCGCCAGCTCAGCCCGCGCAGCACGGCCTCTGCGCCTTCGGGCAGGCGGCTCGGCCGGGCATAGCCGGCGATCACGCCCCAGATGCCGGTCCAGCAGCGGGCGACGGACCAGGGATTGTAGCCGCCGCCGCCCAGCACGATCATCTTTTCCGCGGCACGATCCAGTTGCCGGACCGCGCGCCACAAGGCCCGGTTGGAGAGCTCGAGGCGACTCAGCGGATCGTCGGCCAGCGCGTCGGCGCCCGCCTGGACGATCACAACCTGCGGATCGAACGCCCGCACGCGGGGCAGGGCGCCGGTCTCGAACGCGGCGCGGAACGCGGCGTCTCCGGCGCCACGCGGCAGGGCGAGATTGACCGTGGTCGCATCGTGGCGCTGCTCGATCGCGGCGTCATGCGGCCAGCGCCCGTGTTCGTGCAGGGAGACCGTCAGCACCGACGGATCGGCGTGCAGCGCATCCTCGACCCCGTCGCAGTGATGGGCGTCGAGGTCGACATAGGCGATGCGCTTCACGCCCCGGTCCTTCAGCCTGAGGATACACAGCACCGGATCGTTGAAGAAGCAGAAGCCCGACGCCCGGTCGGGACGGCCGTGATGGGTGCCGCCGGCCGGGGTGTATACCCGGTCGGCGCGGTCGCCGGCGATCAGCTCCGCCGCCAGCAGGCTCGCCCCGGCGGCGGTGGCCGGCCGGCGGAAGACCTCGCCGAAGACCGGGTTCTCCAGCCGCCCGATATTGTATCGTTCGCGCAGCTCCGCGTCGGCGCGCTGCTCCCGCTCGGCGCGCTGCACCGCGGCGACATAGGCCGGGTCGTGAAAGCGGCAGAGTTCGCCGACCGTGGCTGTCGGGCTGTCGAGATAGGCTTCCTCGGGCAGCCAGTGCAGCGCCCGCGCCAGGTCCATCACCGTGGAGACGCGCGGAATGGCGAGCGGGTGGCGCCGGCCATAGCGGGAAGCGCGGTAGATCTCGCTGCCGATGAAATAGGTGCGCGCCCTCATGCTGCCCCGTGACGAAACTGAAACCGGCTCGACTTCGATCGCATCTTTCCTATGATGGCGCAATCCGGGGGAGCCGCAAGGGCGCGGCTGAGAGGTTCCGAGAACGCGACGGAACGACCCCTTGAACCTGATCCGGACAGGCGGCCATGCCGTCCATGCCGGCGTAGGGAAGGAAAGGTTCCGATGGCCTCTGGCCAAACGCCCCGGGGCGCCGCGCCCGGGCTGGCGATACGCGATGTGGGCGTCGCCTATGGCGGCCGCCCCATCCTCGACCGGCTGGACCTCGACCTGACGGGCGCCGAGACGACCGTGCTGCTGGGCATGAGCGGCGTCGGCAAGTCGACCCTGCTGCGCCGCATTGCCGGCCTGCTCGACGGCCCGGGCGCGATCCTGGCCCATGACGGCCAGCCGCTGGCCGGCCGGATCGCCTTCATGGCCCAGTCGGACCTGCTGCTGCCCTGGCTCACGGTGGCCGGGAATGTCGCCCTGGGCCACCGGCTGCGCGGCGCGCACCCCGACCCCGGCCGCATCGGCGAGATGCTGGCGACGGTGGGCCTGGCCGACGCGGCGGCGAAACGGCCGGCGCAGCTCTCGGGTGGCATGCGCCAGCGGGCGGCGCTGGCCCGCACCCTGATGGAAGACCGGCCGGTCGTCCTGATGGACGAGCCCTATTCGGCCGTCGACGCGCTGACCCGGCTGCGGCTTCAGGACCTGGGACTGCGGCTGCTGGCCGGCCGCACGGTCGTGATGGTGACCCACGAGCCGTTCGAGGCGATCCGCCTGGCGGACCGGATCGTCGTCCTCGCCGGCGCGCCGGCGCGGCCGGTCCTGGATATCCGACCCGAAAGCGGGAAACCCCGCGCGCCCGACAGCGTCGAGGCGCAGACGCTCTGGCGGCGAATTGTCGAGGCGCTGGGCGTGGAGCAGGCGGCATGAAGCCTCTGGCCAGCGGCCTGCTGACCCTTGCCGTGCTGGTCGCGGCCTGGGCGCTCTATGTCGATCTGTCCGGCATCGAGCCCTTTCTGCTACCGGGACCGCTGCGCGTGATGGAGACCCTTGTCGCCCGCCACGCCCTGATCCTGGAGCATCTCGGCACGACGGCGCTGGAGATCGTTCTCGGCCTCTTGCTGGGCACGGCGATCGGCTGCGCCTCGGCATTGCTGGTGCACAGCATGCCGCTGGTGCGCCGCTTCGGTCTGCCGGTGCTGATCGCCTCCCAGGCCTTGCCGGTCTTCGCCCTGGCGCCGCTGCTGGTGCTCTGGCTCGGCTATGGCATATGGTCGAAGGTCGCCATGGCCACGCTGATCATCTTCTTTCCCGTCACCACCGCTTTCCTGGACGGCCTGCGCCGCACGGATCCCGGCTGGATCGAACTGGCGCGGACCATGGACGCAGGCCGGCTGGCGCTGATCTGGCGCATCCGCATCCCGGCCGCTCTGCCGGCGCTCGGCTCCGGGCTCAGGGTGGCGGCGGGCGTCGCGCCCATCGGCGCGGTGGTCGGCGAATGGGTCGGCTCCAGCGCCGGCCTCGGCTACCTGATGCTGCACGCCAATGCCCGGATGCAGATCGACCTGATGTTCGCCGCGCTGTTCGTGCTCGCGCTCTTCGCCGTGCTGCTCTGGCTCGCGGTCGACCGCCTGCTGCGCCTCGCCCTGCCCTGGCAACCCGACAGCTTCGCTTCCGATCAAGGAGAACCGAAACGATGAAACGCCTGATCCTCGCCGCCTGCGCCGCCCTTGCGCTCTCGACCGGGACCGCCAGCGCCCAGAAGATGACGGTGCTGCTGGACTGGTTCGTCAATCCCGATCACGGCCCGCTCTACGTGGCGCAGGCGCTGGGCGAGTTCGAGAAGCGCGGTCTGGAGGTCGAGTTCATCGCCCCCGCCGACCCCAACGACCCGCCCAAGCTGGTCGCGGCGAAGCAGGCGGAGATCGCTATTTCCTATCAGCCGCAGCTGCACCTGCAGGTCGACCGGGGCCTGCCGCTGCGGCGCATAGGCACGCTGGTGGCGACGCCGCTCAACGCACTGGTGGTGCTGGCGGACGGGCCGGTCGAATCCATTGCGGACCTGAAGGGGCGCAAGGTCGGTTTCTCCGTCGGCGGCTTCGAGGACGCGATGCTCTCTGCCATGCTCGCGCGCCACGGCCTGACGATGGACGACATCGAGCTGGTGAACGTCAACTTTTCGCTCTCGCCCTCGCTGATCTCCGGGCAGGTCGACGCCGTGATCGGCGCCTTCCGCAATTTCGAGCTCAACCAGATGGACATCGTCGGCCGCCCGGGCCGCGCCTTCTACGTCGAGGCCGAAGGCGTGCCGGCCTATGACGAGCTGATCCTGGTGGCTCACAAGGACACCGTGGACGATCCGCGCTACCTCGCCTTCCTCGACGCCATCGAGGCCGCTGTCCAGTACATGGTCAACGAACCCGAGAAGGCCTGGGCGCTGTTCCTGCAGCAGAACCCGGACCTGGACGACGAACTCAACCGCCGCGCCTGGGCCGACACGCTGCCCCGCTTTGCGCTGCGTCCGCGGGCGCTGGACCGCCGCCGCTACGACGAGTTCGCGAAGTTCCTGAAGCACCAGGGCCTGATCGGGGAAGCGGAACCGGCCGAGGCCTATGCGGTGGAGCTGAGGTAGCCTCCCGCGCCCCGCACGGGCCGCAAGGCCCGATCCGGGGTCCGTGCCTGAGCCTTGGCGCAGACGCGGCGCGGCCGGATGGGCTCAGGCGTGGGTCCCAAGCCGCCGCTCATGCGTCGCGCAGGACCCGGCACCGGGCAAGCTACGCTCTCAGATCAATACCCACGATCGCTTCCAGCTCGCCCAGCGCCTGCTCCGGGCCGAGGACCTTGATCGTCTGCATGCCGAGCTGGCGCGCCGGCTTCAGGTTGACGCCGAGATCGTCGAGATAGACGGCAGCTTCGGCCGCCACGCCCAGTTCGCCCAGGGCATGCCGATAGATCTTCGGGTCCGGCTTGCGCACGCCGACCTTGGAGCTTTCCACGATCAGCTCGAAACGGGACATGACATCGGCCACCGCCGCCGCGGTTTCCGCGTCGGCCGAAATGCCGGGCCCCTGACCGGCGCGGACATTGTTGGTGATGCAGGCGCAACGGATGCCGTGCGCCAGGATGCGGTCCAGCGCGCGGACCATCTCCGGGCGCACCGTGCCGGAAAGCAGCGCGACGATTTCCTTGCCGCGGACCTCGTGACCGGCGGCGGCGGCTTCGGCCAGAAAGGCCTCGTCGAACTCATCCAGGGAGATTTCGGAGCGCTCGAAGCGCGCCCAGGCGTTGGCATCGGGATTCGTGGCGTTGATCGTGCGGATGAAATCCTTCGGCAGGCCGCGCTCCGTCTCGAATATCGCGAACCGGTCGAAGGGGCTGGTGGTGAACACGCCCCCGAAATCCCAGATCACCGCCTCGATGCCCATGCGCCTCAGTCCTCCCCTTCGACGGGCTCGGCGAGGAAATGCCGGCCCTGCTGATCCTCCACCTCGACGACCCAGAGGTCCGGGTCCGTCGCCAGGCGGCGGCGAATATAGCTTTCGGCATCCGCGTCCGATACCGCCTCCGGACCGGTGGATTTCATCCACACCCGCTCCCCGTCCACATAGCCGGGCGATAGCACCATGCGGCCGCCTTCGGGCCGCTCGATCTTGAGCAGCACGCTGCCCGCCTCCTCGTGGCCCCGCTGGACCAGATAGGCGAACCCGCCATGCAGCCGTACCGTCTTCATGTAGGCCGAGACCCAGATGTCGGCGCGCAGGCGCGGCGTCATCGGACCGGCCAGCGATGGACAGACACGCCTCGCGGCGGCATGCTTCCGGGCAACGGATGAAGCCGGACGGTTCTGGGGAGGGCGACGATCATGGCGGATATCGAATACCGGGGCGCGAAGCAGCTTGTCGAGGCCATGCGTGCCAAAGAATTCGGTTCGGGCGAACTGCTGGACCACTATCTGGGGCGCGTCGAGGCCCACAACGGGACGATCAACGCGGTGGTCGCCACCGATATCGAAGCGGCGCGGGCAAGAGCGGATGCCGCGGACGCGGCCACCGCGCGCGGCGAGAGCTGGGGCCCGCTGCATGGCCTGCCGATCACGATCAAGGACACTTTCGAGGTCGTCGGCATGCCCTGCACCGCCGGCGCGCCGGAACTGAAGGACCATGTGCCGGCACGTCACGCCACCTCGGTGGAGCGGCTGATCGAGGCTGGCGCCATCGTCTACGGCAAGACCAACACGCCGATCTGGGCGGGCGACCTGCAAAGCTACAATGACGTCTACGGCACGACCAACAATCCCTGGGACCTGGGCCGCGCGCCGGGCGGATCGTCGGGCGGGTCGGCGGCGTCGCTGGCGTCCGGGTTCACCGCACTGGAACTCGGCTCCGACATCGGCGGCTCGATCCGCAATCCGGCCCATTTCTGCGGGGTCACGGGCCTGAAGCCCAGCTTCGGCATCGTCCCGATCCGCGGCCACATCCCCGGTCCGCCCGGCAATCTGAGCGGCGCGGACATCGGCGTCGCCGGGCCGCTCGCGCGCAATGTCGAGGACCTGGAGCTGGCGCTGGACATCCTGGCGGGCGCCGACGAGTTCGACGCGCCCGGCTGGAAGCTGGACCTGGCGAAGCCCCGGCGGGAACGGGTCGCGGACTATCGCGTCGCCGTCTGGTCGGACGACGCCTTCTGCGAGGTCGACCGGGAAGTCGCGGCCCTGATCGAGCAGGCCGGCGACGCCCTCGCCGACGCCGGCGCCATGGTCGCCCGCGACGCCCGACCGGATATCGACATGGCGGAGAGCCACGAGATCTACTACTCGCTGCTGGCGGGCGAACTGGGCGCCGGCCTGCCGGAAGGGCTGCGCCGCCGGTTGCGCGACAGCCCGCCCGATGCGGACGACAACTCTCACGCCGGCATCTTCGCGCGCGCCGCGGTGATGGACCACGCCGCCTGGATCGCGCTGAACGAGCGCCGCGCCCGGCTGCGGGAGGTCTGGCGGCAGTTCTTCGGCGAGCACGACGTTCTGCTCTGCCCGGTGATGCCGCGCTCGGCGATTCCCCACGACCATTCGAAAGACTTCCAGGGCCGCAAGGTGACCATCAACGGCAAGGCCCGCGATTACACGGACATGATCGTCTGGTGCGGCATGACCTGCGGCGTCTACCTGCCTGCTGCGGTGGTGCCGATCGGGACGACAAGCGAGGGTCTGCCCGTCGGCGTCCAGATCGTCGCCAACTTCCTGGAGGATCGCACCGCCCTCGACGTCGCCCGTCATCTGGAGACGGCCCTGGGCGGCTTCCGGCGGCCACCGATGTTCGCGTAAGGACCGCGTCCCGGCAGGCGACGGCCAGGGCGTCGAGGCGGTGCCGCCTCCCCATCCGTGATTTACGGTTCATCAAGTCTTTACCGCTAGATTGCGGATGGCCGGAGCGTGGCAAGGCGCGCGCCGGCAAGGGCAGATCGTGCGGATACCGCGCCAGCGGCAGGAGCGGACGTGAAATTTCTCGACCTCAGCATGCTGAAGATCATGCTCATTGACGACAATCGTCACATGAGATCGCTGCTGACGCAGATCCTGCGGTCGATCGGCGTGCGCGAGATCGTTCAGGCCGAGGACGGGGCCAGCGGTTTCCAGCTGCTCCACAAGACCCGCTACGACATCGTCATCGTCGACCACCAGATGGCGCCGATCACCGGCACCGAATTCACGCGCCTTGTCCGGGTCAGCGAGGACAGTCCGAACCCGTTCGTCCCGATCCTGATGATCACCGGCTACGCCGACAAGCACACCATCATCAACGCCACCAACGCCGGCGTGAACGATATCGTCGTCAAACCCGTGTCCGCCAAGGTCGTCTCGACGCGCCTGGCCGACCTCATCCTGAATCCGAAGAATTTCGTGCGTACCAAGGACTATTTCGGACCCGACCGCCGCGAGGGCGGCGGCATCGTACCCACCGGCGGCATCGGCATCCTGGCCATGGAAAGCCTGGCCGACACCGGCGAACGCCGGCGCGCCGTGGATCGGCTGGACAGCCTGGCCACGGACCAGATCGAGGCGGAGATGTTCGCGGCCGACCGGCCCGACGATGACGACTCCCGGATCCGGACGGCGGGAGGCTGAGATGGCACGACGCGGCATGCTCGATCTCTCCAACCTGTCGATGCTGATCGTCGACGACAACAAGCCCACGCGGACCATGCTGAGCCGCATGCTGCGCAGCATGGGCGTGCGCGACATCTTCGAGGCGGAAACCGCGGAGCAGGCGCTGGCCGACATGCGCGGCGCCCTGCCCGACATCCTGCTGCTGGATCACAGGATGGAGGGCATGGACGGCATAAGCCTCGCCAGGTTCCTGCGCACCGCAGGCGACTCGCCCAATCCCTATCTGCCGATCATCATGGTTTCGGCGCACAGCGAGCAGAAGAACGTGGTCGCCGCCCGCGAGGCCGGCATCAATGAGTATGTCGCCAAGCCGATCTCTGTCACCATCCTGGCCGACCGGCTGAGCGCGGTGATCGAACGCGCCCGTCCCTTCGTGAAGACCGAAGACTATTTCGGACCCGACCGCCGCCGCCGCAAGAATCCGCCGGAGGACGCGCCCCGCCGCCGCGCTTCCGACCGGGAGGCCGTCGAGGTCGAGGACGAAGACGCCGCCTGACCGGCGGCCGGCCCCACCACCCTGTCAATCCGCCGGCGCTTTGCTATGTTTCCGGCCATGGAGCAGCTCAAGAACAAGCGCGAGATCATCGACCGCCGGAGCATCGGCGCCGATCTGCGCCGTCTGGCCGAAACGCACGATGGCGACAGTCTGCGCCAGGCCGTGTTCGAACGCCTGCGGGACGCCCTGGCCGAGGGCCGCCAGAAGATCGAGCAGCGGTTCCTGGAGGGCGAGCCGGGCGATGTGGCCGCACGCGCCATGTCCTATCTGGTCGACCAGATCATCACCATGCTCTACGACCACGCCGTCGAGGATGTCTTCGCGGCGGCCAATCCGACCGACGGCGAACAACTCTCGGTCGTTGCTGTCGGCGGCTACGGCCGGGGGCAGATGGCGCCGTTCTCCGACGTCGATCTGCTGTTCCTGATGCCCTACAAGCAGACCGCCTGGTCGGAGAGCGTGATCGAGTACATGCTCTACATGCTCTGGGACCTGAAGCTGAAGGTCGGGCACGCCAGCCGCACCGTCGACGACTGCATCCGCATGGCCAAGCAGGACACGACCATCCGGACGGCCCTGCTGGAAGCCCGCTACGTCTATGGCAACCAGCCCCTTTACGCCGAGTTGAAACGCCGCTTCCAGAAGGACGTCGTCGCCGGTTCCGGCATCGATTACGTCGAGCTGAAACTGGCCGAACGCGACGAGCGCCACCAGCGCTTCGGCGATTCCCGCTATGTCAACGAGCCCAACCTGAAGGAGGGCAAGGGAGGCATGCGGGACCTCCACACGCTGTTCTGGGTCGCCAAGTATCTCTACCAGGTCGACCGGGTCTCGGAGCTGGTCGAGAAAGGCGTCATCAGCCAGGGCGAGTACCGCAAGTTCGTCAAGGCCGAGCGCTTCCTGTGGACGGTGCGGTTTCATCTGCACCTGCTCGCCAACCGGCCCGAGGAGCGGCTGACCTTCGACGTGCAGACCAACCTGGCCAAGCGGCTCGGCTATACCGATCACGCGGGCGCGCAGGCCATCGAGCGGTTCATGAAACACTACCTGCTGACCGCGCGGGACGTCGGCGACCTGACCCGTGTGATCTGCACCGCGATCGAACAGGAAAACCAGCGCAAGCCGTTGCTGCGCCTGCCGCGGCTGGGGCTCAGGACGCGCGAGATCGACGGTTTCGTGGCCGAGGGCGGCCGGTTGGACGTGACCGACAAGGAGCAGTTCGCCGAGAAGCCGGCGGACATGGTCCGGATCTTCCGCGTGGCCCAGCACGAAGATCTGGACATCCACCCCAACGCGCTCCGGCTGATGCGCCGCCACCGCAAGAAGATCACCCGGCCGGTGCGCCAGGACCCGGTCGCCAATCGCGCCTTCATGGATATCCTGACCGGCGAGAAGGAACCGGAAATCCATCTCCGGCGCATGAACGAGGCCGGCGTGCTGGGCCAGTTCATCACCGATTTCGGCCGCGTCGTCGCCCAGACGCAGCACGACATGTACCATCATTACACCGTCGACGAGCACACCATCCGCGCCGTCGGCCTGCTCTGGCAGATCGAGCAGGGCAAGCTGAAGCAGGACCACCCGCTCTCGGCCGAGATCATTCACAAGGTGCTGTCGCGCGAGGTGCTCTACGTCGCGGTCTTCCTGCACGACATCGCCAAGGGCCGGGGCGGCGACCACTCGGTGCTCGGCGAGCGCGTGGCCAAGAAGCTCTGCCCCAGGCTGGGCATGAGCGCGGCGGAGACCGAGACCGTGGCCTGGCTGGTGCGCTGGCACCTGCTGATGTCGGCGACCGCCTTCAAGCGCGACCTGGCCGACCCGAAGACCATCGCCGATTTCGTCGGCGCGGTGCAGAGCCCGGAGCGGCTGCGGCTGCTGCTGGTGCTGACCGTCGCCGACATCCGCGCCGTCGGTCCCGGGGTCTGGAACGGCTGGAAGGGTCAGTTGCTGCGCGACCTCTACTACCGCGCCGAGGACGCCATGTCCGGCGACATGATCGGCCGCGCCTCCCGCGAGCGGATCAAGCAGGCGCGCCAGAATCTGGCCGAGCGGCTGAAGGACTGGCCGACCAGGCAGCTCGACGCTCATCTGGAGCGCTTCTACGACGGTTACTGGCTGGGCCTGGATATCGAGACCCAGGCCTGGCACGCGGAGATCATGCGCCGCGCCGACGAGCAGAAGAAACACATCGAGATCGAGGCCCGATCCGACAAGTTCAAGGCGATGACGGAGATCGTCATCTACGCCACCGACCATCCTGGGCTGTTCGCGCGCATCGCCGGCGCCATGGCGGTGGCCGGCGTCAACATCGTCGACGCGCGCATCTTCACCACCCATGACGGCATGGCCGTCGACAGCTTCATCGTCCAGGACGCCGAGGAAGGGCCGCTGACCGATCCCGAGCGGCTGGAGAAGATGAAGAACGCCATCCGCAAGACCCTCTCGGGCGAGATGCGGCCGACGCGGGTTATCGCCGACCGCAAGCCGAACTACGCCCAGCGGACCCAGATATTCACTGTGGAGCCGGTGGTCTTCATCGACAACAACGCCTCCAACACGTGGACAGTGATCGAGGTGAATGGCCGCGACCGGCTGGGGTTCGTCCACGACGTGGCCTGGGCGCTGTTCGACCTGTCGCTGAACCTCGGCCGGGCGCGGATCGCGACCTATGGCGAGCGCGCCGTCGACGTCTTCTATGTTCGGGACATGTTCGGTCTGAAGGTCGAGGACCGCGCAAAGCAGGAGCGCATCCGCCGCCGCCTGACCGAGGCGATCCAGCCCCCGACGCCGGCCCGGGGCGGTGGCAGCAAGGCCGCCTGACGGGCGCCCCCGGGATTTCTCGAGGTCACTGGACATCGCGCCCTGACAGCGAGACATTGGCCGGGTCATGCAGATGCGGATCAAGCAGCAGAAATGGTGGCCGCCGGGTGCGTGAGGCCGGACGCCTCCCGCGAACCCCTGAACGCCACCTTTCCGCAAACGAGACCCGTCATGACCGATTTCGCCTTCGCGCTGGAGCCCGACGGCCTTCTGCTTCATTCGCCCGATGGCGTCAGCCGCCGCTTCCCCTGGCTCTGGCTGCGCGACAACGAACCCGCCGCCTTTCACCCCGTCACCCAGGAACGCAGCTTCGATCTGCTGTCGGTGCCGCCGGACATCTTCCCCGAACGGGCGGAGATGCGCGACGGCGAGATCCTGATCCACTGGCCGGATCTGCCGGGCCCCTGCGCCTATCGACTGGACTGGCTGCTGGCCCGGGCGCCGGGCCGGCGCCGGCCGGATCCGGCCGACATCGCGCCGGTGGCCTGGGCGGACGACCACGCAGTGGCGCGCTTCGAGGCGGCGGCGCTCGCCGGCGACGAAGGCCTGGGCCGGATGCTGTCGCAACTGAAGCGCGACGGCCTGGTCGTGATCGGCGGACTGGACGGCGACGAAGAGGGCGTGGCGCTGGGGCAGCGCATCGGCTTCCTGCGCGAGACGAACTTCGGCGTCATCTTCGAGGTGGTTTCCCGGCCCGATCCCAACAACCAGGCCTACACGCACGACGAACTGGGCCTGCACACGGACCTGCCCAACCAGCATCTGGTGCCCGGCTACCAGTTCCTGCACTGTCTGGCGAACGAGGCCACGGGTGGCGATTCCGTCTTCGCCGACGGTTTCCGAATCCTGGAGGACCTGCGCGCCGCAGCGCCGGCGGCCTTTCGGCTGCTGGCCGAGGTCGATGTCCCCTTCCGCTTCCGCGACCGCGAGACGGACCTGCGCATCCGCCGGCCGCTGGTGGAGCCGGACGCCGCCGGCCGTCCCGTCAGGCTGGCGTTCAATCCGGGAATCCTGGACATTGTCGACATGGAATCCGGGATCGTCGGCGACTGGTATCGCGCCTACCGCAGCCTGAAGGCGCTGGTCGACAGCCATTCCCGCCGGCTGCAGCTGAGGCTGAAGTCCGGCGAGATGGCGGTGTTCGACAATTCGCGCATCCTTCACGGCCGCACGGCGTTCGACCCGAACACCGGCCGGCGGCGGCTGCGCGGCTACTACATCGACCGGGGCGAACTGGACAGCCGCATCCGCGTCCTGCACGGCGCGCAGTTCGAATGAGGCCGCTGCCCGCCGATCTGCGGGTCGTCCGCCATGGCCGCGCACGGCGGATCAAGCTCAGGCTGGACAGCGTCGACGGCGCACCCGTGCTCGTGCTGCCCCCCGGCGTGTCCCGCCGCTCCGGCGAGGCCTTCGTGCGTCAGAACCTGGACTGGCTGGCCGAAAGGCGCGCCGCGCGCCCTGCGGCACTGCCGTTCCGCGACGGGCTGGAAATCCCCTTCCAGGACGACCGGCTGGCCATCGTGCACAGGGCCGATGGCCGCTTCGGCGTCCGCCGCAACGGGGCGATGCTGGAAGTCGCCGGCGGCGGCGAACACCTCAACCGCCGGGTGACCGACTGGCTGAAGGCCGAGGCCCGGCGGCGGCTGGCAGCGGCGAGCCGCAGCTACGCCGACGAGATCGGCGTCCGGATCGCGCGGCTGCGGATCGCCGACCAGAAGAGCCGCTGGGGAAGCTGTTCGGCGCGGGCGGTGCTCTCCTTCAACTGGCGTCTGGTGCTGGCGCCGGCGGCGGTGCTCGATTTCGTCGCCGCCCACGAGACGGCGCACCTGAAGGAGATGAACCACGGGTCGCGTTTCCACGCGCTGGTGGCGCGGCTGCACCCGGACCCGGAGGGCGCTGACGCCTGGCTGAAGGCGCACGGCGCCTCGCTGCGCATCTGGGGCCGGGCCGAATAGTCAGGAAAGAATGCGGGGAGACCCCCCTCCCGGTCCCGCTGACGCCGGACCGGGAGGAAGTTCGTTCCGTGCCTGAACGGGCGCGTTCAGATGCAGACGCACCTCAGCGGGTCGAAGCCGTTGAAGCCGTTGGAGGCGTAGGTCGCCGTGTAGGCGCCGGTCGATTCGATCGTCACCGTCTCGCCGATCTCGATCGAGACCGGCAGCAGGTACGGCTCCTTTTCGTACATCACGTCGACCGAGTCGCAGGTCGGCCCCGCCAGCACCACCGGCGCCAGTTCCTCACCGTCATGGTCGGTGCGGATCGGATAGCGGATGGCCTCGTCGATGGTCTCGGCCAGACCGCCGAACTTGCCGATGTCGAGATAGACCCAGCGCACCGGATCGTCGTCGTCCTTCTTCGAGATCAGCACGATCTCGGAGCGGATGACGCCGGCGTCGCCGACCAGGCCGCGGCCCGGCTCGATGATGGTCTGCGGGATCCGGTTGCCGAAGTGGCGCTTCAGCGAGCCCGTGATCGCCTGGCCGTACATCTCCACCTGGGGCACGTCGCGAAGATAGCGGGCGGGGAAGCCCCCGCCCAGGTTGACCATCTTCATCTCGATGCCCTGCTCGCCGAGCTGGCGGAACAGGTCCGCGCAGGTCGCCAGCGCACCGTCCCACATGCCCGGATTGGGCTGCTGGGAGCCGACGTGGAAGGCCAGGCCATGGGCCTCGAGACCCAGCTCGTGGGCGCGGCGCATCAGCCGGCCGGCCATGGCCGGCGCGCAGCCGAACTTCTTCGACAGGGGCCAGTCGGCGCCCTCGCCGTCGCAGAGCAGGCGGCAGACCACGCGGCTGCCCGGCGCCACGCGGGCGATCTTCTCCAGCTCGGCGTCGCAGTCGAAGGCGAACTGCCGCACCCCCAGATCGAAGGCCGTGGCGATGTCGCGCTCGCGCTTGATGGTGTTGGAGTAGCTGATCCTGTCCGGCGTCGCGCCGGCGGCCAGGGCCATGCGGATCTCGGCCACCGAGGCCGCATCGAAGCAGCTGCTCAGTTCGGCCAGCAGCTCCAGGATCGCCGGCGCCGGGTTCGCCTTGATGGCGTAGAACACCCGCGTGTCCGGCATGGCGTGCGCGAACGCCTGATAGTTGTCGCGCACCCGCTCCAGATCCATCACCAGGCACGGCGCCTCATGGGCCGTGCGCTCCAGATAATCGTGAATCCGCTGTGTCATTGCAGACCCCCGAACCTTTCCATAAAGAAGCCGACCGGCGTGCCGGCGGCCGGGCGATACCCGCCCTTGAACCAACAACTCAGGCTGTCACTGGCGGCTCAGGCCGCGTCGAGCAGTTCCTGGACGTAACCCGGCAGGGCGAAGGCCGCCCTGTGTACCTCCGGGGTGTAGTAACGCGTGGAAAGCCCCGCCTTCCGGTACCGGTCGGCAAGGGTCTCGACGGCGACCCGGCGCAGCGACTTGTCGTCCGTGCCGAATCCGAAGGCCATGGGGCCGCCGACATAGGTCGGCACCGTGGCCAGATAGCATGTGCGGTCGGCGAACAGCTGACCGAAGGCGCGCATGGTGCCGGTGAGTTCCGCACCCTGCAGGAACGGCACGCCGTTCTGCGTCACCAGCACCCCGCCGGGGTTCAGGCGCCGCCTGGCGTGGCCGTAGAAATGGTCGGTGAAGAGCACCTCGCCCGGCCCGACCGGATCGGTGGAATCGACGATGATCACGTCGAATGTCCGCTCCGTATCGCGCACGAACTCCGCGCCGTCCGCGATCACCAGGTCCAGCCGGGGATCGTCGAAGGCCCCGTCGGAGACCTTCGGCAGGTACTCCTGCGAGAAGGTCACGACGCCCTCGTCGATCTCCACCATGGTCACCCGCTCGACGGAGCGGTGCCGCACAACCTCGCGCAGCATCCCGCCGTCGCCGCCGCCGACGATCAGCACCGAGCGGACCTCGCCATGGGCCAGCAGCGGCACATGGGTCAGCATCTCGTGGTAGATGAACTCGTCGGCTTCCGTGACCTGGGTCACGCCGTCGAGCGCCAGCATGCGGCCGAACTTCGGGTTCTCGTAGAGCACGAGATCCTGCTGCCCGACCGGCCGGCGGTACAGAACGCGGTCTGCCCGGAAGGACGATCGAAGGCCGTCATGCAGCGCTTCGGTCACCCATTCGGTCATCCCACCATGCCCTTCCCGCGGCGGATCTCCGCGACCTCGACCATGCCGGCACGGAACGCCTTCTTCAGCACCGGCACGGCCTTCTGCGGCTCGGCGTCGCCGCACATGAAGACGTCGAGCGCGGCATAGCCGTATTCCGGCCAGGAATGGATCGAGATGTGGCTCTCGGCCAGGATCGCCACGCCCGACACGCCGCCATTGGGCGTGAAGTGATGCAGGTCGATCGACAGCAGCGTCGCGCCTGCCGCCTCGACGCAGGCCCGAAGGGTCCTGTCGATGTGCTTGATGTCGTCCAGGCCCTCGGCCTCGCGGACGTCGATCAGCAGATGCGTGCCGGCGAAGCACTCGCCGTCGCGCACGATGAAGAAATCCTTGCGCGCCTCGTCGGCGCGGTCGTCGAGATCCAGGCCCTCGTCCAGAACCTGAGAAGTCGTGAAGTCCATATGCGGGGTCCCCCTTGACGCAAATGACAGTGAGCCACGGCCCGGGGGTTGACGGGCGGTGGCCGGCGTATGGTCCAGCAGGTGGAGATGCTCAGCGGAACTGAGCGGCGGTTATCCCGATACCGGGCCTTGTGCCGCCTCTGACTTCAGCGAAGTCAGGTCTGTCGTCGCATGAACGGCATAGCATTTCTCCATCAGCCCCCGGCCCCAGCGGCCAGGCACATTCAAAGCCAAACAGAGACGCTCACGCCGTGACCGAGTCCCATCGAAGGGAAGCCCGTGCGATTGCGTTCGAAAGCGCGATCTAATGGTCCGCGGGGCCGCTGTCAAGACGGTTACGTTCGCAGACGCAAAAAGATAAGGTGCCGCCTTCCGCGTGCGGCCCGCCAGGCGCGGCCACGGTCCCGGACAATACCGCTGGAGGGAAACTTGGGCGAACTTGCGAGGCGTCATTTCGAACGTCAGGGCGAGGCCTGCGGCCGGCTCGGCTCGCCCTTCATGGCCCGGCTGCTGCCGCTGGCGGCGGCCCGGCTGACGCCGGAAACGGACTTCGGCCGCGCGGTGCTCGACTGGCCGGACGAACGCATGTTCGAGGACGCGTTGTCGCTGCGCTTCGCCGGGGCGCTGCATGCCCTGGTGCTGTCCGGCCGGGCGCCGGAGCTGGCCGAGCGCTACCCGCCCCGCGCGGCCGCTGAAGCCGGGGACGACGACGCCCTGTGGGCGGCGGTCGAGGCGGCGATGACGGGCTATGGCGACTTCCTGGGCGAGTTCCTGCGCCACCCGCCGCAGACCAACGAGACGGCCCGCGCGGCGGCCCTGATGCTGGGCTTCCAGGACGCGGCGCGGCGCGGCGGGCGGCCGCTGCACATGCTGGAGATCGGCGCCAGCGCCGGACTGAACCAGAACTGGGACCGCTTCCGCTACGACCTGGGCGGCGCCGGTTGGGGACCGGCGGACTCCGCCGTACGCCTCGCCCCCGAATGGCGCGGACCGCCGCCCGACCTGGGGCCGGTGGAGATCGCCGCCAGCTTCGCCTGCGACCTGCGTCCCCTCGACGTCCGGGACCCGGCGCAGATGCTGCGGCTCCGCGCCTATGTCTGGCCGGACCAGCAGCCACGGCTGCAGCGCCTGGACGGCGCCATTGAGATAGCGAAGGCGCGCGCCACCCGCGTCGCCCGCGCCGACGCCGTCGACTGGATCGGGGCCAGCCTGCAGCGCCGGCCGAAGGACCGCACCACGGTGATCTTCCATTCGATCTTCTGGCAGTACCTGCCGCACGAGAGCCAGCAGGCGCTGCGCTCCGCCATCGAGGTCACGGGCGACCTGGCGGAGGCCGACGCACCGCTCGCCTGGGTCCGGATGGAGCCCTGGCGCGAGGATCCCTGGAAGGCGGCGCTCTACGTCAACCTGTGGCCCGGCGGGGAGACGCGGGTGCTCGCCCACTGCGACTATCACGGCCGCTGGATCGAGCCCCTGGAGGAAGCCACGGGCGCCGCCGCCTGAGCCAACGCCGCGATTGCACGGCGGCGCGCTTTCCGCTATTTCGTGGGGCCGCGCCGCGACGCGCCAGCGGACCCGTAGCTCAGCTGGATAGAGCGCTGCCCTCCGAAGGCAGAGGTCACAGGTTCGAATCCTGTCGGGTCCGCCACTACTATATACAAGTGTCGAGATTAATTGAAATTTCCGGGAAAAGCCGGAGCGCCCGACACAACTTCTACCTCAGACTTTCGGCACTTTCGACGAGGGACACTTGGGCAAAGCTCGCGCTTTCTCCCTAAGCTCGTCCCAACACGCCCTGAACCGCGCCGAGTTTCCCGGAGGCTCCGACTTGTGAGAAGAAGGAGCTGTTATGGGAACACAATCGACACGGTATCCGACGGAGGTTCGCGAGCGGGCGGTCCGTCTGGTTTTGAATCACCAGGGCGAGCACGCCTCGCAATGGGCAGCGATCGACTCGGTCGCGGCGAAGATCGGCTGCACGGGCGAGACGTTACGGCGCTGGGTCCGGCAGGCCGAGCGCGACAGCGGCATGCGGGCTGGTACGACGACCGACGAGCGCGAGCGGATACGGACGCTGGAGCGCGAGGTTCGCGAGCTCAGGCAGGCCAATGAGATCCTGCGCAAGGCGAGCGCCTATTTTGCCCAGGCGGAGCTCGACCGCCCACTGAAGCGATGATCGCGTTTATCGACGATCACCGGGAGGCTCACGGGGTCGAGCCGATCTGCAAGGTGCTGCCGATCGCCCCGTCCACCTACCGTGACCATGTCGCCCGGCGTCGCGACCCTTCTCGGCTGTCCGCTCGGGCGCAGCGGGATGAGGCCTTGAAGGTCGAGATACGGCGCGTGTACGAGGAGAACTTCCGGGTCTACGGCGTGCGCAAGCTGTGGCGGCAGTTGAAGCGTGAAGGCTTCGATGTTGCCCGCTGTACGGTAGCGCGGCTGATGCGCCAGATGGGTCTGGAAGGGGCGATCCGCGGCAAGCGGATAAAAACGACGAGTGGCGACAAGGCGGCGCCTTGCCCGCTCGACCGGGTCAATCGCCAGTTCCGGGCGCCGGCGCCGAACAGGCTGTGGGTCTCCGACTTCACCTACGTGGCGACCTGGGCGGGCTTCGTCTATGCCGCCTTTGTCATCGACGCCTTTGCCCGGCGTATCGTGGGCTGGCGTGTCAGCCGCACGGCCCATGCCGGCTTCGTCCTCGACGCGCTGGAACAGGCTCTTCATGAGCGGCGGCCCGTGCGGAGCAACGGGCTCGTCCACCATAGCGACAGAGGAAGCCAGTACGTCTCGATCAAATACACCGAGCGGCTGGCCGAGGCCGGCGTCGAGCCGTCCGTGGGCAGTGTCGGTGATTCCTACGACAACGCTCTCGCCGAGACGATCAACGGCCTCTACAAGGCCGAGGTCATTCACCCGCGCGGGCCGTGGCGCTCGTTCGAGGCCGTCGAGTTCGCTACCCTCGAATGGGTCGACTGGTT